>JAFSOM010000300.1 GCA_017447005.1 Oscillibacter sp. | reverse complement strand
GAGTTCGGCGACGATAACGAACCGGAGAAAGCCAGTCCCGATACCGACCCGCTCGGTTTCGCCCGCATTCAGGCCGACGCCTTGCTCCGCGACGCCCAGCGGGAAGCCGAAGATTATGTGGAGGCCTACAAGCGTCAGGCGTTAGCGGAGTTTGAATCCGAACTGGAAGACCAGCGTTTCAAGGCGCAACAGGAGGGTTATAACGCCGGATACGCCGCCGGTATGACGGAGGCTATGGCCGAAGCCAAGGTGGAGCGCAACAAGCTTGCGGCGGAACAAATCCGCGCCGTGACCGACTTTCTGGAATCCGCCGCCCGCGCCCGTGACCGCCTGTTCGACGAGAACCGCGAGGAGATGAAAAACCTTGCGATGGCAATCGCGGAGAAAGTCATACAAGTCAGCCTGAAAAACAGCAGTGACATTCTCTTACGCATGGTCGACGCCGCCACGGATACGCATAAGCGCTGCGAGTGGGCGCATATCTACGTGGCCGACTGCGACGTGAAAGGCAAGGCGTTCACGACGCCAGAACTGACCGCCGCGTTACGGCATATCTCCGACCGCGTGCGCGTCATCCCTATGGCCGACGACGAATCCGGCACGTGTATTGTCGAACTCCCCGACGCTATCATGGACGCGAGCGTGTCGACGCAACTTGCTAATATTAAGGAAGTCCTCGACAGCGCCGGAATGGACGACGATTCGCCCACCGTATTCTTCACGGGCAAGACGCCCCGCAATCAGCGATAAATGCGCGGAAAATCCCCTGAAAACGCCCGTAAACCCCGGAAAAATCGCCGTCCGCGCCGTATTCTATAGTAAGAAGGTGAGCTTGTGTTCCAGAACGCCATACGCCAAATCCGGCAGGCCGAGACGATACGGCATACCGGGAAAATCGAAAACATCGTGGGCATGTCGATTGAGGCGTCAGGGAGCAAAGCCGCCGTCGGCGACATTTGCCGTATCTACAGCGACGAGTCCAGCGGGCAAATCTCCGCCGAAGTCGTCGGATTCAAGAACGACCGTCTGTTACTCATGCCCTACGCCGACATGAGCGGCATTTCCGCCGGGAATTTCGTCCGCAACACCGGACATCAGTTACAGTTAAAGGTGGGGCCGTACCTCAAAGGCCGCATTATCAACGCCCTCGGCCAGCCCATCGACGATAAAGGCCCCTTAGAGGAGGGCACGCCGTACAATATCGGCGGCAGTTACATCAACCCGTTAGCGCGTCCGCCGATACGCGAGAAAATGGAGTTCGGCGTCAAGGCCATCGACGGCCTTCTGACGATTGGCAAAGGTCAGCGTATGGGCATTTTCGCGGGTTCCGGCGTCGGAAAGAGTACGCTCTTGGGCATGATTGCGAAGAATGTCAAGGCCGACATCAACGTTATCGCGCTTGTCGGCGAACGCGGACGCGAAGTGTTAGAGTTCGTGCAAAAGGACTTGGGCGAGGCGGGTATGGCGCGTTCCGTACTCGTGGTAGCCACGTCCGACCAGCCCGCGATGTTGCGTATGAAGTGCCCCACCGTCGCCACTGGTATCGCCGAGTTTTTCCGCGACCAAGGCTATGACGTGCTCCTCATGATGGATTCCCTGACGCGTTTCGCTATGGCCCAGCGCGAAATCGGACTTGCTATCGGCGAGCCGCCCGTAGCCCGCGGGTATACGCCGTCCATTTACGCCGAACTCCCGAAGCTGTTGGAGCGGAGCGGAAACTTTGAAAAAGGCTCTATCACGGGCATTTATACGGTACTTGTCGAGGGCGACGACACCAACGAGCCAATCGCCGACACCGTGCGCGGCATTCTTGACGGACACATCGTGCTGTCCCGCGCCCTTGCCGCCGCCAACCATTACCCCGCGATTAACATCGGCGCGAGCATTTCCCGTCTGATGGTCGAGCTTGTGCCCAAGGAACACTATCAGCTTGCGTCCAGACTGCGCGACATCCTGAGCGTATACGAACGCAACGAGGACCTTGTTTCGATAGGCGCCTACAAGTCCGGGAGCAATCCCAAACTTGACCAAGCCTTGAAGCAGATGGACGCTATCAACGCGTTTCTGACGCAGGGAATTAACGAATCCGTCAGCTATGCCGACTCGCTCAAACAAATGGCCGCGATTTTCCGTGAGAACCCCGGGAAATCCGCCTGAACCGTCGCCGCGCCGCGAACGTGACCGTAAAATCCGCGTCGCGTCACGCGCACGACGCCTTGAAGAGAGGTGCAGTGAAATTTGCAACGCTTTCAGTTTCGATTGGAATCGGTTTTGAATTTCAAACAGCAGGGCCTTGACGCCCTCATGATAGAGTTATCCGCGATACAGGCCAGCGTCGTGGCGCAGGAGAACCGCCGTAGCGCCGCCTACGCCCGTCTTGCCGAGTACGACGCCGAGAGCGTCCGGAAGAGCGCCGAGGGCCTGTCCGTGATTGAGGCCTTAGAGCGGCAGTCGTGCCAGCAGGTATTGGCGCGTCGGGCGCGGCGCGAGGACGACGAACTTGCCCGCTTACGCCGTGAGGCCGAGAAGAAGCGCGAAGAATTCGTGGAGGCGCGCAAGGAGACGCATTCTCTGGAACGTCTGCGCGAGACGCGGGAGAATGAGTTCAACGCGGCGTTGGCGAAGGCCGAGGAGAAGGAGTTGGACGACTTAACCGCCGCCCGTCGCGCCGCCGCTGTCATCGCCGGGTAAAATCAAACTTGCCCCTATTCCACGCTGTATAAAACTTGCCCTCATCCGGCGCTGCGCGCCACCTTCCCCCGTAAACGGGGGAAGGCCAAGACTG
>JAFSOM010000031.1 GCA_017447005.1 Oscillibacter sp. | reverse complement strand
GCCGCCGGATTTGGGCTTTGTTCATGAGACATTCCTCCTATATGTGAAAGTTACGGGCCGGTTAAGACTTTCCGCGTCGGCGCGGCGGAAGTCCGGCCCGTGAGGGGATTCCAAAATCAGGGATGTTTGAATGAGGGGGATTCCGAAAGCGCAAGATTATATTACACTTTCTCCGCGAATAATGCAAGGAAAAAGTGTAAACAGTCTGTAAAAATACGAGACGGCGGAAAGGGAAATCAGGAAACGTTTTTCAGCGGCGGGCGCGGAAAAGAGGCGTTTTCGCGGAACGTCGGACAATTTCCGCATAAAATCAGGCGTCGCGGGCGTAAAATGGGAAAATGACGGAAAGCGTCGCCGTTTTTTGTCGGGAATGTAAAAAATGAACGGAGGCGGCGTTTTTCCGTTGCAAATTTTCGGTCATATGGTACAATAAAGACGGAGGAAAACGTGAAAATTTGTGCGGATTGCGGAAAGGAGCGAGTGATTATGCTGACAGGCGGGTTTTGGATAGGATTTGTCGGGGCGGCGCTGGCGGGCGGATTCGCCTACTGGCAGGCGCGGCGCGTGCTGGCCTGTCCGGAAGGCTCGGAAGAAATGCGCAAAATCGCCGGGAGTATCCGGCAGGGCGCGAACGCCTATCTCAAACAGCAGTACGCGGTTGTGTTCCGGGTCTTTGTCGCGGTATTCCTGATTCTGCTTTTGATGGCGTTCGGCACGGGCGGACGGATGTTGTCGCCCTACACGCCGTTCGCGTTCGTCACGGGCGGCGTCTTTTCCATGCTGGCGGGATTCATCGGCATGAAAATCGCCACGAACGCAAACGCCCGTACAGCGCAGGCGGCTTCGGAGAGCATGAATCAGGGCTTGCGCGTGGCGTTCTCGTCCGGCTCGGTCATGGGCTTTACGGTCGTCGGACTGGGTATGCTGGACATCAGTCTATGGTTCTTCCTCTTGCGCTACGCTTTCGGCGTACAGAACCCGGAGACGCTCGGAAACGTCATGGTTATGAATGGTATGGGCGCGTCGTTTATGGCGCTGTTCGCCCGCGTGGGAGGCGGTATCTATACGAAAGCCGCCGACGTGGGCGCGGATTTAGTCGGCAAAGTGGAAGCGGGCATTCCGGAGGACGACCCGCGCAACCCCGCCACTATCGCCGATAACGTGGGCGACAACGTCGGCGACGTGGCCGGCATGGGCGCCGATTTGTATGAATCTTACGTCGGCTCGATTCTGGCAACGTTCGCGTTAGGCGCCGCCGGGGGCTACGGCTGGAAGGGCATGCTCTTGCCGTTATGCCTCGCGGTGTGCGGTATCGCGTGCTCTATCGTCGGCTCGTTCCTCGTGCGCACGGAGGAAAACGCGACGCAGGAATCACTCTTGAAGAGCTTGCGCGGCGGCACGTATACGGCGGCGGCGCTGTCGGCGTTACTCGCGGCCCCGCTGACGTATTTTATCCTCGATGGCAATATGGGCGTATACGTTGCGATTCTGGCGGGACTTGCCGGCGGGTGCGCTATCGGCTACTTTACGGAGTACTACACCTCGGCGACGTATAAGCCCACGCAAGACCTCGCGGAAGCGTCGGAGACGGGTTCGGCTACCATGATTATCGGCGGGTTGTCGCTCGGTATGCGCTCTACGGCGGCGTCGATACTGATTGTGGGCGCGGCGGTTTTAATCAGTTACTTCGCGTCGGGCGGCGCGATTGCCGTCACGGACGCGGGCGGCGCGTTTACGGCGGCGTTCAATCGCGGCCTGTACGGTATCGGTATCGCGGGCGTGGGTATGCTCTCCACGCTGGGAATCACGCTGGCGACCGACGCCTACGGCCCCGTCGCCGATAACGCGGGCGGTATCGCGGAGATGAGCGGCCTTCCCGATAACGTGCGCGAACGTACCGACGCCCTTGACGCGTTAGGAAATACGACCGCCGCGACCGGAAAGGGTTTCGCTATCGGCTCCGCGTCGCTGACTTCCCTCGCCTTACTGGTTTCCTATGTCAATATCGTACAGAATCGCACGTCGGAAACGCTCAACTTTACGCTGACCAGTCCGACGGTACTGGTAGGCGTATTCGCGGGGGCTATGCTGACGTTCGTCTTTTCGGCGTTCACGATGAGCGCCGTACAACGCGCCGCGCAGTCGATTGTGGCGGAAGTGCGGCGGCAGTTCCGCGAGATTCCCGGCATTATGAAGCGGGAAGCCGACCCCGATTACGCCGCTTGCGTGGCCCTGTGTACGAAAGGCGCCTTGCGGGAAATGGTCATCCCGGCGCTCTTGGCGGTGATAATGCCCATCGTCACGGGACTGCTACTCGGCCCGACGGGCGTTGTAGGCTTGCTCGGCGGCGTATCCGTGACGGGCTTCGCTATGGCGGTATTCATGTCGAACGCGGGCGGCGCGTGGGACAACGCGAAAAAGTACATTGAGGAGGGCCATCACTGCGGCAAAGGCTCCCGACAGCATAAAGCCGCCGTCGTGGGCGATACCGTCGGCGACCCGTTCAAGGATACGTCGGGGCCGTCACTCAATATCCTTATCAAACTCTGCTCCACGGTCTCTATCGTCTTTTCCGGGCTTGTCGTGACTTGGAATCTCATTTCCCTGCTCGGATAACGGCGGATAATATGTAAACTCCCCTGTTCCGTTCTGGAATGGGGGAGTTTTGCGACGCATTTTGTCTTGACGCCGGACGCGTCAGCGGCTATAATAGCGGCATTCCGCGAACGCAAAGGGGGCGCGACGGATGAGCGGAAAAGTAATGGTAGCGATGAGCGGGGGCGTGGATTCGAGCGTCGCGGCGTGGCTGTTACTGCGTCAGGGCTACGACTGCGTCGGCGTGACCATGCGCCTGCATGATGAAACGTCGGGCAACGAGGCGGCGGACGCGGCGGACGTGGCGCGGCGTCTGGGGATTCCGCACAGCGTCGTGAACCTGCGGCGCGAGTTCGACGAAAACGTTATCCGGCCTTTCGTGCGGAGCTATGAGCGCGGCGACACGCCCAACCCGTGCATACTGTGCAACCGCCGCCTGAAATTCGGGAAGCTGTTGGAGCTTGCGCGGGAACTGGGCGCGGAGCGCCTCGCCACGGGACACTATGCGCGAATCTGTCTGACGCCCGACACGGGCCGCTGGGCGGTGCGGAAGGGCTTGGAGGCGGCGCGTGACCAAAGTTATGTGCTGGCGTCGCTGACGCAAGACCAGCTTGCCCATACGCTTTTCCCACTCGGACGCCTTACCAAAGACGAAACGCGCCGTATCGCGTCGGAACAGGGCTTTCTCAACGCCCGCAAGCATGACAGTCAGGACATTTGCTTTATCCCCGACGGCGATTACGCCGCGTTTCTCGAACGCTATACCGGAAAAGCGTACCCGCCGGGGCAAATCCTCGACCTCAACGGGCGTATCCTCGGACAACATCGCGGCGCGGCGCGGTATACGATAGGACAGCGCAAAGGCTTAGGCGTCAGCGCGCCGGAGCCGCTGTACGTGTGCGGAAAGTCCATGCGGGACAACACGGTGACGCTCGGGCCGAACGCGGTTCTGTTCCGCGACGCGTTGCTGTCGGACGATTGGACATGGGGCGCAATCCCGCCGCCGGAGACGCCGTTTCGCGCCGACGCGAAGATACGCTATCGTCACGCGCAAGCCCCCGCCGACGTGACGCCCCTGCCCGACGGACGCGTAAGAA
This sequence comes from Oscillibacter sp., assembly GCA_017447005.1. Classification (GTDB taxonomy): domain Bacteria; phylum Bacillota; class Clostridia; order Oscillospirales; family Oscillospiraceae; genus Oscillibacter. The sequence goes on along the minus strand of JAFSOM010000031.1, from coordinate 8,109 downwards.
TCCGATTCGACGCGCCGCAGAGAGCCATTACCACCGGACAGGCCGTCGCGCTTTACAGAAACGATACCGTCCTAGGCGGCGGTACGATTACCGCGGTAGGGTGAGGAACGTTTACCGCCGCAGAATTGTGTTTGCAAAAGCGCGGAACGATTGCCGCCGCGGAATCGCGCTTACAAAAGCATGGAAAGCGCCTGACGATGGTTTACAATCTCCACTTTCGGCGTTCCCGGCGCGTACTCCCCATCTAACGACCATGGCAGTACGTCCTCCGTCTCAATACGTATCGACGAGACGTGACGGAATACGAACCCTTTCCCGGCGTAGTCCTGATTGACCGCGGACATCATTAAGTCCTGTAAGTCGGCGGGCGTGCGCGGATTCGGGACGAGCAGAAGTTCAAACAAACCGTCGTCCAGCGCGACTTGTTCCGGCGTGAGTTTGACAATGCCGCCTATGGAAAGCGTATTGCAGACCGCGCCGAACAGATATTCCCCGTCCAGCGTTTCGCCGTCGGCGTTGAGGCGTATCGGATAGGGCCGGAGGCTGTCCAAATCCTTGACGCCTTCCAGTACATAGGCGAAATGCCCCAAGGCGTTCTTGACGTTCTGCGGCGCGGAATAGGAAGTCCGCGTAAACGCGCCGAATGACGCCACGTAAACGAAATAACGCCGGTTCCACTGTCCAATGTCGAGTTTGCGTCCGGCGCTCTGCGCGATGACGGCGGCGGCTTCCGCCGGGTTCGACGGCAGATGTAAACTCGCCGCGAAATCGTTCGTGCTCCCCTGCGGCATATAGCCCAGCGGCGGCGGATTGTCCAGTTTCATCAGGCCCGTGACGACCTCGTTGAGCGTACCGTCGCCGCCGACGGCTACCACCGCGTCATAACGCGCTCCCTCGCGGCGGACAAGGTCACGGGCGTCGCCCGGGGCTACCGTGTTGTGTATCCGCAACAGATAACCGTTGCTGGAGAGTATCCCGGCGGCGTCGTAGAGCGGCCCGCGTGACTTGTTCCTCCCGGCGCGTGGGTTGACGACCATCAACAGTTTCCTCTCCTGACGCTCCATGGACTGGCTTCCCTTGCTTGCGCGTTTTGACCGCGTCTGACCGTCCGGCGTTTCCGCCTTTGATTTCTTTTCGTCCATAGGTTTCGATTCCTCCCGACAACGCGTGACAAATAGCGCCTTCACGCGACATAATGCGCCTGTTTCCCTGTCCGGGCAGACTTTCCGCACAGTATAGCACAGGAAAAACGGGATTGCAATTCCATGGGAAAATGTGTATAATATGCCCGCAACGCGTCACTGTATTCTTGCGCGTCGCTTTATGCGGCGCATATCGCGTATAAAAAGAGGGGATTTTCCGTGTCGCAGAACAATTCTAACAATGACCACTCCATCTATCTCAAAATCGGCCTCGCCGTGTTCGTTTTCGCGGCGGCAATCCTGTTATTCTTCGATACCTTTTTTGGCAGTAAACTGCTCCCGAATATCTGGTCGCAGTTTTTCAGCGCGTTCATGCCCATTATCTACGGCGCGTTCCTGTCCTATATGCTCGCGCCGCTGATTAACTTCTTTGAGGGCTGGCTGTTTTTCGATTCCCTCCGCAAAGCCCGCAAAGAGGGCAAACTTTACTCTTCCAGCGCCCGCGTGTGCAGTATTATGATTGTATGGTTTCTGATGTCGGTTTTGATTTATCTGTTGCTGTCGGTACTGTTGCCCGAACTCTACAGCAGCGTCATGCAACTGGCGTCCAACCTCGAAACGTACTACCATACTATCAACGGCTGGATTCGGATGCTCTTTGAGCGCTTCCCGGAAACGGAAGTCTGGCTCAACGACCGCATGGCGGACATCTACACGCAAATCGAAACCTACGTCAGCGACATGCTCTCGCAGTTACAGACGCTCATGGCCGCCGCCGGACGCGGTATGATAAACGTCATGAACTTTCTGAAAAATCTGCTCATCGGCGTGATTGTCTCCATCTACTTCCTCGGCACGAAAGAGCAATGCGCCGCAAGCGGCAGACGCATTCTCTACAGTCTGTTCTCCCGCGTGTCGGTACGCTGGATTCTCCGGGCGGTGCGGCGCGTGGACAGCATTTTCGCCGGATTCGTGCGCGGAAAACTCCTCGATTCCCTCATCATCGGCGTGTTATGCTTCGTCGGCTGTTCGCTTCTCGACTTCCCCTATACCCCCATTATTTCCGTTTTTATCGGCGTCACGAATATTATTCCGTTTTTCGGGCCGTTTCTCGGGGCCATTCCCAGCGTGTTTCTGATTTTGCTCGTTTCGCCCATGCAGGCGGTCTACTTCACTATCTTTGTACTGGCGCTCCAACAGCTTGACGGCAATGTTATCGGGCCGAAAATCATCGGCGACCAGACCGGCTTGTCCAGTTTGTGGGTCATTATCGCCATTCTGGTAGGCGGGAGTTTCTTCGGCGTGGCGGGCATGTTTTTCGGCGTCCCGGTGTGCGCCTGTCTGCGTTACGCGGGAGAGTTCATCGTGCGCAAACGCCTTGAAAATCAAAATCTTCCCACGGATTTAATGGCCTACGCGAAAGTGAACCGCGAACCGCGCCCCGTCAAGCCGTTCCACGAGTTGAAGGAACTCAAGCCCCGTCAGCCGTGGCGTATCCGCATTGGCAAGGAGGAATTTCGTATTGGCAGGGAAACGCCCGATTCCGACGCGTCAACGAAAGATTCCTGAAAGAATCCGCCCTCTTCCGTCTTACGGGGAGGGCGTTTCGTATCCCCGCACGTATGCGCAAAATTACGATTAAGAGGCGTTTCACAGCGGACAGAGAACCCGTCCGTCGTGAAACGCCCGATTTTTATTCCGAAAGGACAAAGCGCGGAGAAACTCTTACGTCACGGACGCAATCGTGTTCCCTCTGCTGACCGGGCCGAACTCCGTATAGGAAAGCCGCCCGTTTCCGGGAGTTTCGATAACAATCAGCATTGTCTGCATGGAATAGCCCGCCGCCTTTACCGCGTCCAAATCCACTTCCACGACAGGCTCTCAGGCTTTGACGGCGTCCCCTTTCTCTACAATCCGCGTTTAATTCAGGTTGGCGTCGCAGGCTCCCCCGCACTGATTCGCGGCGTTCGCCCCGCCTCACAGGAAACCGTCAGAAAACTTTTTCATAAGCGCCCCTCCTGTTACAATATGTTTGGATTGAAAAGCCGGGTAAGCGGTTCGATTTGAAAATGATTCGCTCCGGAATTGCGGGATGTCAGGAAATCAGCGTCCGGATTTTCGCGCCGAACAGCCGTTCAAAAACCGCGACAACGCGTCCCACGCCCAAAACCGCCGTCAGCGTCCCGACGCCAATGCCGATGACTTTTCCGGCGAACAGGAGCGAAAGCGCCACGGTCAGAATCACACAAGACAGGTCAACCAGATTCTTGGTCATTCCGGTGGAAATTCCTGTAAAGTCCGAAATGCCCTGCACAATGCCGTCGCCGAGATTGGGAACAATCCGCGCAAAGAGCGACATTCCCGCGCCGACGCCCGTCAAAAGAATCGCCAGCAGTAAGAGCAGAAACCGTCCCGGGACGCTTCCGGCGAAAGAATCCGGGTAGGCCGTCTCAAAGACCGGTATCAGCGTCCCGAACAGGTCGATAAAGCGCGTGGAAATCAGGCTGACGACGACTTGCAATCCGTCCGCCGCAAGTTTTCGTTTCCAGTCGGGCGGACGCCTCAGCAGGTGCAGGGCCATTTCCACGAAGATGAAAACGCCGTACCAGAAAAACGTGACGTTGGCGAAGTTCAGGCCCCAGATTTGCGAGACGCTGTAGGCCACGGAGATAATCGGCGACACGCCGAGCGTCGTTTTGGTGTTCAGCGTGATTCCCACCGCCAGAATCACGAGGCCAGACAGGTAAATCAACAGGCGAAACGCCCGCTTTGTTTTTGAAACGTTCCCCATAACCGCCCTCCTTCCGGAATCCGCCGTCTTTTTCCGTTATTATACCATAAAACGACGCCATACGGCGCAAAGAACGCATCGTCAAAATACAACAAAAAATTCGCCCTGATTGCGCAATATGACGATTTTTGTCAGAAAGAAAGGACATCGGCGGGAGAGTGACGCGTTGCCGCTCCGCCGCCGATTTTATCATAGATTCAGGGATTCCCTCTTTTCGTCCGTTTGCGCTTTCAGCGTCATGTTTTCCCGGCGGCATTGTTATAATAGAAACGCGGGACGGAGAATTTCCACGGCCCATGGCCTTGCGCGTCTGAAAGGAAACGTTAATTCCGCCGTTTTGAGGCGTTCGTTGGCGCGTTCAACATCCGTTAGGAGAGGCGACGGATTTGGAATATAGACAAAATTGACGGAAATATGCACAAAATTGACGCGTTTCGACTAAATGGTAGACTTTTCTGGAAAATCTCTGTATGATACGACTGACGACGGATTTACTGAACAAAAAGGGGGCGCGGACGATGTATGTGCACTCCGGGTATCTGGACAATTCGCGGGTTGATTTCAAAGACCATACAAGGCCGCTCATCGTCGGGAGTTGCGGAACGTACCGCCTGACAAAACGCCCCCGGCTTCCGACGTGGAGGCCGAAGGGACGGAGAGACTTTCAACTGCTGTACGTTTCCAGCGGAAAAACGCATTTTTTCTTTGGCAAGAATGAGCGGGAAGAAATTGTGGGAGCGGGAAGCGTCGTTTTATACCAGCCGGGAGAACCGCAGAAGTATCACTATCTGGCGGAAGAGTATCCGGAGGTGTTCTGGGTGCACTTTACAGGGTACGACGTAAAAAATATTCTGAATTACTATCAATTCAGTCTGGACAGGCACGTGTTCCGCGTCGGCTCCCTGCCGGAGTACCGCTGGATTTTTCTCCGCATGATTGCCGAGTTTCAAACGCATCCCCCGCTGTATGAGGAGTTTCTCGCCTCCCTGCTCAACGACTTGCTTTTGCTGATGAACCGTCAGGCGTTAGAGGAAAGCCGGAACGGAAATCAAATGCGGGCGGAAATAGAGCAGGCCGTATCCTACTTTAACGAACATTACCAACAGCCCATCAATATTGAAGAGCACGCCGTTTCCCGGCATATCAGCGCGGAATGGTTCATCCGTTGCTTTAAGCGGATAATGAATCTGACGCCCGCGCAATATTTGTTATCCCTGCGCATTGCCAACGCGCAGAGCTTGCTGGAACACTCGGACTATAACGTTTCGGAAATTGCGTCGATTGTGGGATATGAAAGCCCGCTGTACTTTAGCCGCGTATTCAAAAAGCGGCTCGGCGTTTCTCCGTCCCAATATCGCAAGCGCTTATTGGACAATCACGCGGACGGCGCGGATGAGGCGGTCATAGAACCCGAATAGGCTTTGGAAGTCCCGCGCCGTTGCTGATGTTCATCCCGGATTCCAGCGGCGCGGGAGTAGCTATTCGCGCAGAGCGAATGACCGTAATGTTATGAACTCAGGCCGCTTGAAACCCTCTCCTCCCGTCGCTCTCTTTTTTCAAGGGCGGGGGAACGAATCTTTTTCAGAGCGCTAAAATAAGAAAAGTCCCCGAAAGAGGGGATTTAGAGGGTATGCGTAAAGTGAATGACATTAGGACTTAGAGGGCTTCGCAAAGTGAATGCCGTTAGAATAAACAAGACTGTATAGGAAAACGCGGAGAACGCGAGCGAATGTCCTTGCCCGCTTTCTTCGCGTTTTTTTGCCGTCCTCTTTATCCGTCGCGCTTTCCGCCTTAAGCGCGATGGTCGCGGGAATTGTTTCAGCTCTCCGGTTCGCTTTGAAGGGCGTCGCTAAAATAACTGTCGCGGACGATTTTTTCCAACTGGCTTAAATCGCGGCTTTTCAGCGCTCCGTACAGTTTTTCGTGTGCGGCCATCAACTCTCCGCCCCTGCCGCCGCGAATCATCGCGGATACGGTCTCATAGCGCATGGCGTGGGTAAGCGTACGCACGACGCGCCCGATTTTATCGGCGAGGGGATTCTTTCCCATCCGCGAAATCTGGTCATGGAACGCGTTATCGGCGCGGAAAAACGCGTCCACGGAATCCCCGTCGCCGTCAAGGGCGGCGCGCATATTCTCCAGAAGTCCTTCCAGCGTGCGCATTTCCGCCGCGTCGTATTTCAGGATGGCAAGGCGCATTATGCCGGTTTCCGTCATTTCCCGAAGTTCCATCAGGTTTTCAAACGAATCCTGATTGAGAATAATGCCGTATACCATGGGGTCAATCATGCTTTCCTTGAAGCCGCTACAGACGAACGTCCCCTCCGAACGCTTGCTCTCCAGAACGCCCAGATAGGTCAGAATCTTGATAGCCTCCCGCACGCTGCTGCGGGCGACGCCCATAGAAGCCGCCAATTCCGGTTCCGGGGGGATTTTATCGCCCGGTTTGAGTTCCTTATTCCGCATGGCGTCCGTCAAAACATTGATGACGCTCTGTACGACGGACTCTTGTTTCAGGTTTTTCAAATAGCTCGGCGTCTGTTCTATCATAACGAATCCTCCGTGTTACGTAAAGTTTCTTTGTAGGATGTATAACATAACACGCGGAGAAATTTCTGTCAAGAACAAAAATGCGGACGACGGACTGTTTCCGCCGTTCGCAACGGGAGAGGAGATAGACCAATTTGAAGAATACGCTATGCGGACTGTGGAAACGTCGCGGCTTACTTTCCGAGGTAAATGGACTGTTTCGCCAGCACGAGTTGTACGAGCAAATCATTGCAGGGCGTGGGAATGCCATGCTCCCGACCGTAACGGCATACCGCGCCGTTGATAATGCGGATTTCCGTTTCGTGATGATGGATTACGTCCTGTACCATAGAGCTAATCGTGGCGTCGGTGTCGCGGGATACTTCGTAAACGTGCTCCATTTCCTCGTCGGGGTCGAGCGTACAGCCGCAGGCGTTCGCCACTTTCAAGCCCTCCTGTACCAGCATACGGGCGACTTCATGCGCGTACTGGTTCTTAGCGACAAAGCCGTTGGGCGTCTCCAACAGGGCGCTCATGCCGTTGATGGCGGAGTTGACCAGCAACTTATGCCAAATGGCGTTCATGACGTTCTCGTGCACGGTCACGTCAAGGCCGACTTGCCGGAACGCCTCCGCCGCCGCTTCGACTTTCTCCATGGGAGCCTTGAGCGTGCCCATATTCGTGACGCCGTATCCGGTGTGCTTGACGTGTCCGGGAGAGACGGGCGTCGCGCCGAACGCCGTGTTGCCGACAATAATTTGCTCTTCGGGGATAACCTTGGCGATTTCGTCATAGTTGCCCAGTCCGTTTTGCAGACACATGACCATGGTGTTCTTGTCAATCATGGGCAGGGCGTTGCGGACGGCGGATTCCAGAAACTGATAGTGGACGAACACAATCAGCAGTTCGACGGGGCCGATTTCCTTGGGGTCGGTGGTGGCAATGGCGGGATGAAACGCGTTCGTCTTGCCCGTACCCTTTCCGGGGAGGTCGTCGTCAATCAGGATTCCGTTCTTTTTGATATTCTCAATCGTCGCCTCGTTGACATCCAGCGCGCAGACTTCGTGCTTTTGAATCAGGTACTGCGCGTAACAGCTTGCGATAGCGCCGCAACCGACAAATCCGATTCTCATTGTTTTTTGCCTCCTGAATTGTAACCGTAATGCGCGGCCCGCGCCGGGGGTATTGACGGCGCGGGCCGCCTGATAAGGAGAGGAAGTAAGCGATTGATTGGAAGACGGGCCGCGCCCGCCGCGTTTTGCAGACGCGGCCCGTATGAGCGGGGGTATTATGCGCCCATACGGGCCGCCTATGAAAAGAGAGGAGTAAGCGTAAGAAAGCGGGCCGCGCCGCCGCGTTCGCATGGACGTGGCCCGTCAAAAGGGGGAGGACGGATTATTGTAACTTTTCGGCGATAGCCACGATGTTTTCCACCGTGATTCCGTTCTTTTCGAGCAGACGCTCATAGGGCGCCGATTCGCCGAAACGGTCCTGAATGCCCACGCGCTTGACAATGCCCTTGCCCATTTCCGCGGCGACTTCGCAAACCGCGCTTCCGAGGCCGTTCAGGATGTTGTGGTCTTCGACGGTGATAATCTTGCCGATGTCGTTGACGCACGCCGTGACGGCTTCGGTGTCCAGCGGCTT
>JAFSOM010000299.1 GCA_017447005.1 Oscillibacter sp. | reverse complement strand
TCGATAAAAAAGACAAATCTCAATCGAAAACGCGCTAAAAATTCAAAACTTAAGATTCCCTGTCCAATTTTTCGTACCCCCGCCCCTGAAAGGGGAGGGGGACAGGGGGAGGGGGTTTCCGGTCAAATATTCGCTTGCTAATCCAAACTTTACGCATACTTGAAAAAACCGTATGCGTAAGGGAATCGACGCATTGCGACGCCGTGCGCTTTCGCGCTTAATTTTCGGACTGCGGCGCCGATAAAAACTTTAGAGACGCTTTTTCCGTGACAAAGAGAGGAGGCGGAGCGCATGAGCGTAACATTGCCGAACGGATTGGGCAGGGCGCGTCAGCCGGCGACAGGAGGCGCGAGACGGAAACCGGAGCGCGGAAGCGCGGTAAAATCGGCGTCCGCGGGCGGGAATCAGGACGAGATACGCATAAGCGGGCAGGATGTCGTGACGGCGCGGGAGGAAGGCTACATTGAATTCAACGGACGGCGCTTTTACGTGTCGGAGGAGATGTCGAAGAAAATTTCCGCGACGTTTGAGCGCGTAGAGGCGCATAACGAAGCGTTGGCGGCGCTGGACGCGGTTCATCAAAACGCCGAGGCCGCCAAACGACAGGCGGAAGCAATCGCGGAAGAGGCGAAGGCGCGGCTGAAAGCGTTTGAGATTTACCGCCGTATCGCCAGCGGCGGGAACGTGCCGCCGGAGGATGAAAACTTTCTGCAGGAATTTTCCCCGGAATTGTACATGGCGGCGAAAATGGCGGCGATGACGGCCAAAGAGCATGAGGATTATGACAGCGTACTGGAAGAGGAGGAACGCACGGAGAACGACGGCGAATCCGTCGAGACGGAAAGCGCGGCGGAGAGCGTCGCGGTGTCCGTGTCGGACGGAGAAACGCCGTCGGTGGAATCGGTCTCCGCGGTTTCCGCGTCCGCGGAGTAGCCGCGCAACTCCGTATTGGAGCTGATACGCGCCGGGAATTTTCTATCGGACGCATAAGGAAATTTTATAGAATCATCAGTTCTTTCGGGGCGTTCATCAGGTTACGGTTCCCGTCATCGGTAATGACAATCACATCCTCAATACGGACGCCTAATTTTCCCGGGATATAAATCCCCGGTTCAGCGGAAATCACCGCCCCGCACGGTAACGGCTTATCATTCACGGAGGACGCGTTCGGGAACTCGTGAATCTCCACGCCGACGCCGTGCCCGAAACTGTGGGCGAAGTATTCGCCGTACCCGGCGGCGGCGATAACGTCACGGGCGGCGGCGTCCACGGCTTTTCCCGTAACGCCCGCTTTCGCCGTCCGGATTCCCGCCAGTTGCGCCGATAACACGGTATCGTAAACGCGGCGCATTTCGTCGGTTGCGTAGCCGATGGCGACGGTGCGCGTCATGTCGGAGCAGTAGCCGCGATAAACGCAACCGAAATCCATAGTGACGAACTCCCCGGACTGCATGGCGCGGTCAGTCGGTACGCCGTGCGGTAGACTGCCGTTCGGCCCGGAGACGACTATCGGGTCAAACGACTTATCCTCCGCGCCGTAATGTAACATCAGATACTGTAGTTTGGCGGCGATTTCGCGTTCTACCGCGCCGGGGCGCAAGTCGTTGTAGATTTCCTGTAACGCTTTCTCGGCGATACGCTGGGCGTCGGTGAGGGCCTGTATCTCGTCGGCGTCCTTGACCTGCCGGAGTTCCTTCAACATATCCGACGCCGCGACGAGTTCGCAGTTGAGCTTTTCCTTGTACTTCCGGTAGCCCGCGACGGTCATGTAAGCGTCCTCAAAGCCGACGCGCCGGAGGTTTTCGGACGCGATAACCTCATTGAACAGGACTTCATAGCCGCGCTTGGCGGTGACGGTTCCCATGGTAAAGAGGCCGGACAGACGCTTTCCGGCGGCTTCCGTATAACGGCTGTCGGTGAAATAGTACGCCCCGGAACGCGTCACGAGCGCGGCGCCGTCCGTACCGGAGGACGGAAAGCCCGTGACGTAAAAGCGGTTCGCCTGATGGGTCAGTAGCATGGCGTCAAGCTGACGCGTTTCCAGTTGTTCCCGGACTGCCTGAATATGGTTCATAAATTCTCCTGTCTTTCTATAATCTTAAAAACATCCGCAAGGTTGCGGCCCGGCGCTAACGCGCTCTTGTCGCCCCCTCTGGGGGAGAATCTCGCCGCTAGACTACAGAGGGGGATTTTCCGCCCCCACCCGGCGCTAACGCGCCACCCTCCCCCGCATTGCGGGGGAGGGCTTTTATCATAAGGCCGCGAAGATTCAAAACAACGGCGTCAGGCCTGATAATTGCGCATTCTCCACACAATCGCGGAGACCTGTCCGCGGGTGAGGGTACCGCCGGGACGGAACGTGCTTTCGCCCTCGTTATAGTAGCCGTTGATGATTCCGGCGGCGTTGAGGGCCTGTACGCTGGGGTTGTCGGTATCGGAGAAGGGCTGTACGCTGGAAAGATGAACGGTATCGAGTTTCATGGCGGCGGCGGTCAGTTCCGCGACTTCCAGACGCGTGACAGGTTCCCACAAGTCCACTTCACGGGGGAGAAGATGGTCCTCAATGGCCTTGTCAAGATAGCCTTGGAACGGCGTTATGGAACTTCCGGGCTGTTCGTCGTATCCGGCGGCAAGCATAATCAGCTTGAGGGCCGCGCCCCATGTCACGGAGATGTTGGGGCGGTAGGTGTCGTCGCCGTAACCGCCAATCACGCCGTCAGCGGCCAGTTCCGTGACGTACTTGTAGCACCAGACATCGGCGGTCACGTCCTTGAAGCGTTTGAGCGTGGAAATGACGCCAAGGGTAAAGTGTCCGATACCGACGCCGTTGCCGTCGCTGTCGACGACGAGATAGGGAATGTCGACGGAGCCGGTATAATCGGGGGCGGGGATGAAGCGCAACGCGCTGATTTTGGGTTCCATATTCGTCCAGTGGTAGATTTGCGCAAGCGTGGCGGTGGCGGCGTCCTCTCCGATGACGACGGAGCCGACGGAAGATTCCGGAAATTGCAGGAAGCGGAAGCCGTTCATATTCGCGCCCGTGCCGTCCTTGACGTTGCTTTCGAGATTGGAGGCGGGGAAGGTGACGGTTCTGCCCTTGGGAATCGCGCCGTAAACGTCCGTAATGAGCGCTTTCGTCACGCTGATGAGAACGTCGCCCGTGCACTGTACGATATTACCAGCGCTGTCCAATCCGGTCGCGGCGAAGGAGAGCGTATCGCAGACGTTTTTCTCCGCGCCGGGGATATACGTCAGTTCCGCGAGGGAATAGCGGTCGTTATACGCAGGACTGAAATAGAAATTCATATAGGACAGGTTTTCGGTCATGAGTTCGAGCTTGTCAACGTCTCCGAAGGGACTGGAAGCGTAATAATCATAGAACATCCGCCCGTTTTGCGGAAGCGTCGTAATCGCGGCGTGGCTGAACGTGCCGCCGGGGAACGCTTTCCGGAAAAAGCGGTCGAAGTCGTCGGAGACGAGCCGGAGCGGGGTATTCCATGTCGTGGCGTAGAGGATATTCCCGCCGAGGACGGGCGTACCGTTGAACGGTTCCGTGATGTTCAACGGTTCGGGCTTTTCCGGGTTGACGGGGGCGCCGGGTTCGGTCGTATCGGTCGGCGCGGGGGCTACCGTATCGCCGCCGTCGGCGGGTACGGGTTCCGCGGTATTGCCGCTGTCCGCGGGCGCGGGGGCTACCGTGTCGCCGCCGTCATCGGGAACGGGCGCCGCAGTATTACCGCCGTCCGAAGGCGCGGGGGCTACCGTATCGCCGCTGTCGGCGGGGACGGGCGCCGCGGTATTGCCGCTGTCCGCGGGCGCGGGGCCTACCGTATCGCCCGTATCGACGGCGTCAGCGGCTTGGACTTGGATGGACATCAAAATCATAGCGGTGGGAGCGCTGGAACTGTGCAACGTGCACTCCACAAGAACCGTATGCGCGGGCGCGTTGGCGGGGGCCATAAAATATACGCTGTCCAGCGCGTAATCGCCGTAACGGTCGGATTCGGCGTAGAACCGGTAATCGTCAACGGTGGAATTGGTGAACGTGACTTCCTCAACGCCGCCGACATCCGCGCAAATCAGGCCGCTTTCCGCCGACAGCGTATCCCGGGCGTTGAAGGTCACATAGCGGAACGTTCCTTTGAGTTTCTCTTTGGCGAGCGCGGAAAAATCGGAGACGCGGAACGCCGCTCTTTCCCCCACCCGGACGGTGTACGTAATCTCGGGCGCCTGATTCTCCGTGGGCGTCTCCGTATTAGAGGGCGTATCGACGTTTGCCGGGGCGTTTGCGGACGCGTCAGGATTCGCCGGAGTATTCGCGGACGCGTTATCCGCGGGCGTCTCGACGGCGGGCGCGTCTACGGATGTCGCGGGCGTTTCGTCAGCGTTCGACGGCGCGGGCGGGCCGTAAGAGGGCGGAGCGGGCGCGACGCCGCCGGATTTCGCCCAGTCGATTTGAATGACCAGCGTGCCCGAATAGCGTTCCGTGCGTCCAAAGACATTGAAGGGGAGCCGGACGAGATTCCCGCCGCCCTCATTGGCGGCAACGAACGTCATGCCGCTAATGGGATAAGCCCCGTAACGGCTGGAAGAGTAATAGAAATCCGTATCTTTGAGCATATCCGAACTGAACTGCTTTTGATTCTTGCCCTCAAAATCGTAATAGATAAAGCCGTTATCGGCATTGTAGGAGCTGTCGGGCTGGAAGGTGAGATAGCGGAAAGAGTCGTCGGAAGAGGCGCGGTCGGTGAAGAAGTCGCGGAAGTCTTTCCGCTCAAAGGGGAGCTTTTCCCCCGCCGTGACATGCCATGTCAAGTCCACGACGGCGGACGAACCCGGGGCCGCGATGATGGGCGCGCTCTGTATGGCAATGCGTAACTTCCCCTCGCAAGTTTCCGAATCGCCCGCGGCGGTGAACGTCATATTGACCGCGCCGCTCTCCGCCTGACGGTTGGCGACAAACGACAGGCCTTCTATCGGATAGGAGCCATAGAGATTCGAGCGGTCATAAAAACGGAACTGGCTTAACGCGTTGCGCGTGAGGGCCACTTCGTATTCGGTCTGATAGCTATGGTACAGGACGCCGTTGGACGCTTTCAAGGACGTATCCGGCTGGAAGGTGACGTAACGGAACGTATCGTTTTGGCAATGGGCGTAGAAGAAGGAGCGGAAATCGTCGGGGTTCAGCGCGACGGTTCCCCCGGAGGCTACCGCGTAGAGCACATCCGGCGCGTCGGGAACGCCGCTAGCGCCCGTGACAAGGGCGTAAGCGTTGGTTTCCGTTTCCGGCGCGGCGTAAGCGGACGGAAGCGACCCCAGCAACAGGAAAAGCGTACAGAGAATCGCCGTCAGCCGCCGGATTTGGGCTTTGTTCATGAGACATTCCTCCTATATGTGAAAGTTACGGGCCGGTTAAGACTTTCCGCGTCGGCGCGGCGGAAGTCCGGCCCGTGAGGGGATTCCAAAATCAGGGATGTTTGGATAAGGGGCATAGGAAAGCGCAAGGTTATATTACACTTTTTCCGCGAATAATGCAAGGAGAAAGTGTAAACAGTCTGTAAAAATACGGGACGGCGGAAAGAGGAATCAGGAAACGTTTGTCAGCGGCGGACGCGGAAAAGAGGCGTTTTCGCGGAATGGCGGACAATTTCCGCATAAAATCAGGCGCCGCGGGCGTAAAATGGGAAAATGACGGAAAGCGTCGCCGTTTTTTGTCAGGAACGTAAAAAATCGCGGAACGTTGCGTTTTGCCATTGCAAAAATTCCGGCATATGGTACAATAAAGGCGGAGGAAAACGTGAAAATTTGTGCGGATTGCGGAAAGGAGCGAGTGATTATGCTGACAGGCGGGTTTTGGATAGGATTTGTCGGGGCGGCGCTGGCGGG
>JAFSOM010000298.1 GCA_017447005.1 Oscillibacter sp. | reverse complement strand
CCCCTCATCCTTTTTGGAAAACGCTGACACTATTTTAAGGAGACCTTACCATTAGAACACAATTTGAATATCCTTTGCCTGAAACCGCCTTATTTTAGGAGGTCTATTTCCTATACCCTTTTTCAAATGCTCTTTCTCTGATTGGGAGGGGCGGCGGAATGACCACACAGGAAATCGTAGCGAAACTCTGGAATCTGTGCAACGTCCTGCGCGATGACGGCATTACCTATCACCAGTACGTCACGGAACTGACCTATATTCTGTTCCTGAAAATGCCGCCGAAACCGGAAATGAAGGGCGTTTTTCGGAGGGCGTCACGCTTGCGGAAGGGAAGCTCACGCCCGAACAGGAGGCCGAAAACGCCGAAATGCGCCTTGTCCTGTCCTATTCTTGGGAGGCGTTGCGCGGGAAATCCGGCTTGGAGCAGTACGGCTACTACAAGGACATTCTGCGCCTGTTCGGAAAGCATTGCACGGGGCGCGTCCGGGAGATTTATCAGGGCGCGGCGACAAATATCGACGAGCCGAAAAACCTCGCCAAAATCATTTCCAGCATTGACGCGCTGCGCGGATTTGCGCGTATTTTGCGGCGTAACGACCGGAAAACGCGCAATTTGACCGACAAAAGTCAAGAAACAGGAGACGTTCAGGATGAGCGAAAACGGGCGCGGCGCGGAGTGGGCAGACTCGGAGACGCTGGAGGCGGCGATTGGTGAACTGCGCGAGACGGAGGAGGAATGCCCCGGCGTCTGGTACGTCTCTACCTACGGAGGCGGCGAACAGGACGGAAGGGAATTTTACGTCGTGGCGCGGGACGCGGAGACAATCCCGGACGAGGCGAAAGCGTATGGGACGGCGATTCCGGGCTGTCCTCAGTATCTGCTCTACCCAATGGACGCGGAACGGCAAACGCGAAAAATCATTCAGTACGAGATACTGCGCTACCGGACGCGGGAAGGCGCGTCAAACGAGGAGAGGGAAGCCTTGCGCGAAATCGCGCTGGACGGCATGGAGGAATGTCCGGCGTATTTCGGGACGTTCCCGCCGCCTGAAACAACTCCCTACGGACATACCGTCCGGTATAAAGTCCTCATGAACGGCGCGTTCTGGATTCAGACGGACGCCCCCGCAACCGCGCTGGCGGTCGCCTATCCGATATGGGACGACGCCTTTTCGGAGTACGCCATGTCTCTTGCGGAGGGCGACGCGGACGGGTTTGGCTGTCTGTTCTTCCCGGAACGGGCGATATGTCTCGCCGTCTTTGAGCTTGGGCGGACGTATCGCGCCATGCGGGAGTGTCCGCTGATAGACGCCGCCGCGCTGATGAACGCGGTCTGTCGGGACTTCCCCGACTACGCCGTGAAATACAATCTCATGGAGCAGACCGGAGGCGGCGTCCCGCTCGGACAGGCGCTGTCAGACGCGAACCGCCCCGCCTCCCCCGACTGGATGATAAGCCTGACGCCCGGCGCGGGGACGGCTGTCGTTCTGACGGCGCGGCTGGATTGCGCAACCTCCCGTTGCAAAAGGCGCTATTATCCAAAAGTCGATTGTTTTCTAACGATTTCGCGCATTTTCACACGATTTTTCTTGACAGCGCGAGATAGGCTTTGATATAATACCAAGTGGAGTTCTTTTTCGCCCAGCGAGTGGAAATTTTTCCTAAAAATTTCGTTTTTTTATAGAAGGGCTGTTTACGCCCGTGGCGCGACGCGCATTTTGTTTGGCCCGCGCCGGACGGAATCTGGAGCAACGGCTCGGTCATAGTCGCGCCTGTTGACAGGAAGCCGAGCATATGAGCGGACTACGGAAAAGCGCGACGAATGAGCGCGCTTTTCACGGAAGAAGCGAAGCGAATGAAAGGAGACGCAATGAAGAAGCCCACGCGAAAAGAAAAATTGCTGTACTGGTTCGACAGCAAGATGTCGGGAGGCAGTTTAGGCCTCATCAAAATGCTGACGATTGTCACCGCGATTACGGCGGCGGCGCTTGCCGTAGTTCTGCATATTGTGGGCGCGTTCACCGGGGAGGGCGACGCGTTCAACATCGAATTGTGGGACAGTTTCGTCACCGTTGTCAATTCATGGCTCCCGTATTATGAGGATGGCTGGATTGGCTACCGCGTTTTCATGACCATAGGCGGCGTTTTCGGACTGCTCGTTACAAGTATCCTCATCGGCATTATTGCCACCGCCATTGAGGAGAAAATGGACAGCTTGAAAAAAGGGAATGTCGCCGTTCTGGAAGAAAATCACATCGTCGTCCTCGGCTTCAAGGCGGGGGAATATTCGCTGATTCAGGAACTGGTCTACGGCGCGGAGAAACGCCCCTGCTGTATCGTCGTGGCCAGCGAGGCCAACCGTGAGGAAATGGAGGACGCTATCCGCGATAACGTCAAATGTCCGAAAAACGTGCGCATTCTCTGCCGCTCCATCAACATTTTTGACCCGCGCACATTGGAGCGTTGCTCGCTTTCTACGTGCCGGACGGTTCTCATCAGCCCCACGGACAATGAACGAACGATTCGCCTGTTGCTGGCGGTCACAAAGATTCTTCAAGACGCGCCGGAACGCGAAATACGCGCAATCGCGGTTCTTTCGCAAAACGACTACCAGATTCCGCCGCCTGTGATTGAGGAATACGGCGTCCTGCTCCTGCATACCGAAGGGACGATAGCGAGAATTATCGCGCATTCCTGCACGCAGCCGGGGCTTTCGCAGACCATGATGGAAATGTTTCATTTTGAGGGTTCGGAAATGCACATCATTTCCCTGCCGGGAACGGAAGGCTTGACCTTTGAGGAACTCCTGTTCCGTGTGGACGACGCTTTCCCGATAGGAATCTGCAAGGGAAAGGAAATTTTCCTGAACCCCGAACCCGGCATGAAACTGGAAGCGGGAGACCGTCTGCTGGTTTTCTGCGAGGAGAGCGACAGCGCGAAATTCACGGACGCTCAGGAATTGCCGCCCATGGAGCCGATTCCGCCCTATCAGGGCGCGAAAAACGCGGGACGGCTTGTTATCGTCGGATGCAACGAGTTTTTATCCACCATCCTGTCCGAACTGCCCGAAAATGTTGCCTCCGTCACGTTAGCGGACGTGGAAAAGCCTTTCCGGGACGAGGTCTTGAAAGCGGCGGCGCAACGGGAAACGCCGCTCTCCGTCACGTTCTTTGAAAAGAACGCCGCTGAACTTTCCGCGCTCGAGGAGCTGGCGCGAATGGCGGAACACATCGTGATTCTCTCCGACCACAACAGGCCGGATGACGAGGCCGATTTGCGGAGCATTTTCACCATTATGACCTTGCGCCACATTCGGAAGCGTTTCCGCTTGGCCTTCAACATCACTGCGGAAATGCGGCGCGAGAACAACCAGAATCTGCTGATTCCCGACTCGGATACGGAGTTTGTCGTGTCGTCTAACATGTCCGCCCTGTTTCTGGCGCAACTTTCGGAGAGTCCGGAACTGATTAAGGCGTTTAATGAGCTTCTTACCAACGAGGGCAATGAGGTCTACCTGAAGACGGCGGAAGAGTTGCATTGCGTGGGCAAGAGAAGCGTTCTGGAACTGCGTCGGCGGCTTTTGCCCCAGCGCTATGTGATGATTGGGTATATGACCGCCGAGGATTTCCATTGCTTCTTTGAGCTTTCCCTTGGCGATACCGTCACGCTGAAACCGGAGGACAAGCTGATTGTAATCGGAGAGAACTAATTTTTAAGGAGGTATGTCATGAAGCGAATAACGCTATGCCTGCTGGCGGCTTTCGCGCTTCTCGCGCTTTGCTCCTGTCAGGCGGGCGGCGACGCCGGAACGCCGGACGACGCGCCGGATACGGAAACCGTCCAGTCTCAACCGGAGCCGGCGGAAATTCCCGAACAGTCTGACGCGCCGCAGTCCGGACGACAGGACAAGGAAACGCCGCAAGTTGGGGAGGCGGAACAAGAACTGCCAGAGACGCTCCAGTTTCAACTGGGGGCGTCCGGCTACGCCATGAGCGTTCCCCGCTCCTACAGAAACGGCGACGTAACTGTGGAAGAGTTGCGGGGCAACCAAATCGCCTATTATTACAGCGCGGAATCCGATATGGATTTTGACGTTTACCAGTTCCCCAAGCCGGATTCGGAAAGCGGCTTGG
>JAFSOM010000297.1 GCA_017447005.1 Oscillibacter sp. | reverse complement strand
GCGGCATACGCGCATAGGGACGGAGGAAGAGTTCCGCCGCCCCGTCATGACGCGATATAAAGGTATGGCTTTGCGCGAATCAGTAAGAGAGGCGGGCGCGGCCCTTTTCCCGACGGCGGGCCAAGACCTTGCGTCCGTTCGCCGTGGACATCCGTTTCCGGAAACCGTGAATCTTCTGCCCGTGTAACTTCTTCGGCTGATAGGTACGTTTCGTCGCCATGCTGACACCTCCCCTGCTGTGACGTACTCCCACACGTCCCGCGCTCAATACGCGGAAACGCGGTTCCTATCGTGGCAATGAGACAGTATAGCATACTTTCCCGAAAGGTGTCAATAAAAACTTCCCGCTTTTCCCCGAAAACTTCTCCGCGGCGGCGGATGGTTGCCGGGTCAGCTCCGCATATTGTAGAGCGACGCGACGACGCGCTCATAGTTGCGGTCGGCGCCCGTCTGACCGAAGTCGACAAGGCGCTCAATCGTGTCGTACTGCCCCGCAAGCGCGGCGTATTCGGATTCGGCGATACCCGCCGCCTGTCCGTTTTTGATGACCGCGTATTTCCGCGCCACGGCGTCGGCTTGGAACTCCTCCGCGCCGTCCAGAAAGGTATAGGCGTAGCGCGTCAGCGTGCCGTTGACCTCAAGGCCCAGTACGCCCCGGCTGGTCGTATTCTTCCGCCGCGCAAGCCATAATTCGTTGAAGCGGTTCCCGCCGGGAATCTCCGCTAACGCGCCGTCGCGCCACTGATAAATGGCGAATTGACAGTCAAAGCCGTCAACCGTGCGATAGGCGCCCGAAAACGCCGCTATCAGTTCGTCCATGCCGTCGCCGTTACAGTCGGCAAGGCGCACGTAACATAAGCGCGTCCCGTCGTCAATGGCAAGGTGGTCGAGAACGAACAACTGATGAAGCATAGCGGTGGCCATACGGTGCAGTTCCGGGTACTCCGGCGGCGGCGCGACGCTCTCCGCCTCTCCCGCGCTCACCGCCTGCGCCCACGCGTCCAGATACGAAATCATCTCCCGCAACGGACACGCCCCCGCGATAACGTCCGCCAGCGGCGGATACGACGCCTCCCGATACTCCGGCGCTACGGCGTCCGCGCCGCCTTCCCACTGGTCACGCGGATAGGTCAGCGTGACGCCGTCGCGGCTGACGCGTACCACGCGTTCGCCGTCCTCGCGGGCCTCGTACCAACTCTCCGTGACAATCGCGGCGCCGTCGCGGAAACGGAACGTCTGCCCGCTGTAGGCGGCGCCGTTCATGGATACCGTCTCCGCAAGAACGACGCTTCCGTCGGCAAGCTCCGTCAGTATGCCGTTCTGCTGTCCGCCCCACGATTCCTCCCCGGCGGTCAGTTTCATTTCGCCGTTGAGCCAGCCGTAAATCTCGAAGGAGTTGCCGTCCGTCAGCGTACTGAACAGGCATAAGTAGGGCACGCCGTTGCCGGACAAGTCCGCCAGAATCGCGCCGCCCCGGTCGGTTTCGTAGGAGCCGTAGCCCACGACGGCGTAGGGTTCGTCCCAGTACACGGGCTTGTCATAGAGCGGCTTTCCGTACCCCGTGTAGCCGTAGAATTTGCCTTT
The DNA here is from genome assembly GCA_017447005.1 of Oscillibacter sp. Taxonomy (GTDB): domain Bacteria; phylum Bacillota; class Clostridia; order Oscillospirales; family Oscillospiraceae; genus Oscillibacter. The sequence goes on along the minus strand of JAFSOM010000297.1, from coordinate 2,763 downwards.
GAGACCGTCGGACAGAAGTTTCGCGCACGCGACGGCCTGTCCCGCGCTCATGCGGCAACGTTCCGGGTCGCCGTAATAGGGCACGCTCCGCAGTACGCGCAAGGCGTCGGCGCGGCGTACATTCTCCTCGCGCTCCTCAATCTGCCCGTTGAGCGCCTCCAACTGCCGTTGCAAGGAGGGGTCGTTCGACAACACCATAGCGCGTTGCAAGAGCGCGGCGGCGTCGTCGGTTCTGTCCTGCGCCAGCAGTAAGGCGACCATACGCCCGTAGGGGGCCGCGTTGGCGCGGTCAAGTTCCATCGCCGACTGATAGTAGCCCTCGGCAATGTCATAACTGTAGGCGTCGGTCAGGGCGGCGGCGTCCTGCGCGGCGGACAAGGCCTCGTCGCCCAGACGCAAGTAGTAATTCAGTAAGGCGTCGCGCCGCAGTTCGCCGTTGTCCAGTTCCACCGCCTTCTTGTAGTCCAGCAACGCGGCGCGGCGGTAACCGCTCCGCTCCGTACTGTAAAGTTTGGCGTTGTCGGCTAACGCGGCGTAAGCGTCGGCGCGTCCGGAATAGGCGTCGGCGCGTCGCGGGTTCCTCTCCGCCGCGATAGTATACGCCGAAACCGCCGCCTCGTACTGTCCCCGTTGCATTTGGGCGCGGCCCTGCTCCAACTGCTTGCGGTACGCGCCGAAGGGGTCGCAAGCGCACAGCGTCGCCGACAACGCAACCGCGCATAACGCCGCGCAGATTTTTTTTCCCGTCGTATTGTTCATCTCGTCACCCCCGGCGCAAGCGTCGCGCAACGCGTAAAGCGCCTTATTCCCAATGTCATTCACTTAGAGCGCCTGTAAAAACCCCACCCCCGGTCCCCCACCCCGTTCAGGGGCGGGGGAACGGATGTTTTCAGGCGCGTTGAAAGTCCCGGAAGTCCCCCCTGAAAGGGGGGATTTAGGGGGGTAGGCGTAAAGTGAATGACATTGCCTTATTCCAGCACGATAAGCGCTATCATCTCCATGGGCGCGTCGGATACGTTCTCGATGGAATGGCTTTTGCCGTAGCCCGTCGCGCACACGTCGCCCGCCTTCACCGTTACGGGCGTTCCGTCGTCGTCGAACAGCGCCTCGCCCTTGATGATATAGAAAAACTCCGTCTCGTGCTCGTGATTGTGTACGCCGATAGAGTGTCCCGGCTCCACGGTGATATGCGCGAACATCCGCCCGTGACCGTAAAGCCCCTCCTTGTTCGTCAAGTCCTTGATGTTCACCGTGCCTTTGCCGTTACGCAGACATTCGTCGCGGCGGGCGCAGTCCTCTGAACGCGTTACCATAGTAATTGCTCCTTTCTTATTCGCGGCCCGTGTCGCGGGGCCTTATGGCGGTATGGTTTTTCTCCATCCGTCACGGCGTTAAGCCGGATAAAACTTGCCCTCATCCGGCGCTGCGCGCTGACTTCCCCCGCGCCGGATGAGGGCAAGGTTCAGTTCGCTTAACGTCTATGCTCTTTATACCTAATCCCACGACACGGGCGGGTTTCCGTCGTTGTCCTTGCGCAATTGGCGGATGTCGTCGCCGAAAAAGCCGAATATCTGATACTCCCCCTCAATCCGGGAGGCGATTTGCGGCGAATACCGCTCCGTCAGCGCTTTCGGCTCCAGATTCGTATTCAAAATCGTGGCGCGGCGCTCCATCAGACGCGTGTTGATAATCTGATACAGCGCGCTGGTCACAAAGGCCGAGCGTTTTTCCGTACCCAAATCGTCCAAAATCAAGAGGTCACAGCGCAGTACGCGCCGGACATTGCGCGTGTCGGTCTCGTCGCTGTCGAACCGCTCCGCGTCGAAAAACTGCTGGAAGATATGCGCCGCGCTGTCGTAGACGACCGAGAATCCCGCCGCGCTCACTTCCCGCGCAATCGCCGCCGATAAAAACGTTTTCCCCAGTCCCGTCGGGCCGAAAAAGAGCAGATTCCCGCCGTCCGTCCCGAATTTCCGGACGTACTCCCTGCACTCGTCGTAGACCCACTCCATATTCTCCCGCGGAGAGGCTTCCCCGTCGACTAGCGGCGAGTACCAGTCAAGGGAGAACGTGTCGAAACTCTGCGCGCCCAGATTCAGCATTTGCGAAAGGCTCTTCTTCTGTTCCTCCGCGCAGTATTCCCGCAGACATTTGCACATCCGCCCGTTGCTGTCATAGCCGCTGTCCTTGCATATCAGACACGCGGGCTGTTCGCTCAGATAGTCGGCGCGGAGGTGAAGTTTGAGCAGTAAGGTTTTCCGTTCGGCCTGCAAGGCGAGATTCTTTTCGCGCAGTTCCCGCACCGCCTGACGCGGGTCGCCGTCGTGACGCAGCGCCGCCGACAGAATCCGCGCCGACGTTTGCCGCAGTTCCGCCTCAATGGCCCGTAGGCGCGGCTCCCGGCGGTACGCGTTCGCCCGTCGACTTTCCAGCGTCCGCCGCCGCTCCTCACGCGCCGCCTCGAAACGCTCCCTTGCGCGGCGCAGTATCTCCTCGTCGTATGCCATGCGCGGCCCCTCCTTTCGGCGCTATTCGCCCCCTAGGGCGTATTTTCAAACCCCTCCCCCTGTCCCCCTCCCCTTTCAGGGGCGGGGGAACGGATGTTTCCGGGCGTGATTGAGAGGGGCGCGGCATTCGCTTAGAACCCCTCCCCCTGTCCCCCTCCCCTTTCAGGGGCGGGGGAACGAATGTTTCCGGGCGTGATTGAGAGGGGCGCGGCATTCGCTTAGAACCCCTCCCCCTGTCCCCCTCCCCTTTCAGGGG
>JAFSOM010000296.1 GCA_017447005.1 Oscillibacter sp. | reverse complement strand
TATGCTAATCGGCGTATCGGGCGTGGGGCCGCGGGCCGCGCTGGGAATTTTATCGACTGTCACGCCCGACACGCTGACCATGGCCATCGTGACCGAGGACGAACGCCTTTTGATGTCCGCGCCGGGTATCGGCAAAAAGATTGCGCGGCGCATGATACTGGAATTGAAGGACAAACTTTCCGGGGAGGCGTTCGCGGGTATGACGGATTCCGGCGGCGGCGTCGCGGCGGCGTCCTACGTGGGCAAATCCACCGAGGCCGCGCAGGCCCTGACGGCTCTAGGCTACTCCCCGACGGAAATTCAAGCCGCCCTGAAAGGCATTGACACGGCGGCGTTGCCGTTGGAGGAAATTATACGCCAGAGTTTAAAGCGTATGGCGAAATAGCGCGGAAGCGTTGCGGAATACGTGAACACAGCCCGGAAACAGGAGAAAATAACGCGGAAATGAGCGTGGAGTATGAGCATTGACTTCGGAAACGATATTTATGAAGAGCCGCTTGTGGCGAAAACCTTTCTACAGGAGGACGCGCAGGAGGGGACGCTCCGCCCGAAAACCTTGCGGGAGTACATCGGGCAGGAGAAAGCGAAAGAGCAGTTGCAGATTTTCATCGAGGCCGCGAAAAAACGCGGGGAATCGCTTGACCATACCCTGTTGCACGGCCCGCCCGGATTGGGCAAAACCACGCTGGCGGGGATTATCGCGCAGGAAATGGGCGTCAACATCCGCGTTACGTCCGGCCCCGCCATCGAAAAGCCCGGCGATTTGGCCGCGTTGCTCACGAATCTGAACGAGGGCGACATCCTCTTTGTCGACGAGATTCACCGTCTCGACAGGAGCGTTGAGGAGATTCTCTACCCCGCAATGGAGGACTACGCGCTGGATATTATTGTAGGACGCGGCCCCAGCGCGAACTCGATACGGCTGGACTTGCCCCATTTTACGCTTATCGGCGCCACGACCCGCGCCGGACAGCTCTCCGCGCCCTTACGCGACCGTTTCGGCGTCACGTTGCGATTGGAACTCTACACGCCGGAGGAGTTGTCGCGTATCGTTACGCGGAGCGCGGCGATTTTGCGCGTGGACATTGAGCCGGAAGGCGCCTTCGAGATTGCGCGGCGCAGTCGCGGAACGCCGCGTATCGCAAACCGGATGTTGCGGCGCGTCCGGGACTACGCGCAAGTCCGCGCCGACGGCGTCATCACGCGGGAAGTCGCGGACATGGCCTTGTGCGCGTTGGAGATTGACTATCTCGGCCTTGACCCCGTCGACCGCCGGATGTTAGGCGCGATTATCGACCACTATCGCGGCGGCCCCGTCGGACTGGAAACCTTAGCCGCCACGATTGCGGAAGAGGCGGTCACATTAGAGGACGTATACGAGCCGTACCTCATGCAGTTGGGTTTCCTGACGCGGACGCCTCGCGGACGTTGCGTCACGGAGGCGGCCTACAAGCATTTGAACCGTACCCTTCCCGGCGGCTTTACGTCCAATCCGGTTATCGGCGCGGCGGGAACGCCGATTCCCGCGGAACAGCTTTCTTTTGAACTCTCAAGCGGCGGAGACGGCGGAACAGACTAATGTCACTCACCTTCCGCAGACCCCCCTAAATCCCCCCTTTCAGGGGGGGACTTCCCGGATTTGAAAGCGCTATCAAAATTCGTTCCCCCGCCCCTGAAAGGGGAGGGGTTCGTCCGCGCTAATGTCTTTCGACTTGTCAAACGGCGTCGGGAATGACGGGTGACAAGTAAATATCTGAACTGAAAACAGTAAACATTTGGCCTGAATTTCCCCGCCTTTCCGAAACTTTCAAGAAAAAATTTGTACCTGACAGGAGAAATCCCTTGACAATTTCCTTTGAGGATGGTTATAATAGCCCATGTTTGATTTCTGTACGGAGTCCGTCTATGAGCGTCCCCCGGAGGACGCCCGGCCCCATGACGATGAGGAGCTTTGCCGTCTCGCCGCCTCCGGCGATACCGACGCCGAAGATAC
>JAFSOM010000295.1 GCA_017447005.1 Oscillibacter sp. | reverse complement strand
CTCGCCGCCGAAGGCGCCGGAAAAGACCAGTACGATACGCTTTTCCGCTCGTCCATGTCCACGCTGACCAAGCAACTGAATCTGACTTCCCAGAATCTTGCCGCTTTGGAGCGCACGCGCCACGATAAGCTCATTGAGGATATGGAACAGGTAAACTCTATCCTCAATAGTATCCGGGAACTGAATACCACTATCCGCAAGTGCAGTATCTACGGCGACAACGCCCTTGAACAGCGCGACGAACGCAATCTCCTGCTTGACAAACTCTCCGGCTATATGCAGATTGACGTTCGTTACGGGGAAGAGGAAATCGGGCCGGGGCTGAAAGTCGAAAAGCTGGAAGTCTACACCGGGACGCAACCGCAACGGCAGATGGTCGACGGGCGTTTCGTCACGGAATTGGAGTTCCGCGACGGCACCGACGAGGGCGAAGACCCGAATTATGACATTGACTTCAAAGAGCTGACGGACCTCCACGGAAAGACCATGGTAGTTTCCGAAGAAGATATGGGCGTCGTCAAAAACCGCGATACGGGCGCGGTGGAGGACGGAGACGGCAATATCGTGCACTACCGCAGTCTTACCGAGGCCGAGGAAGCCGCCGCCGAACTCAATAAAACCGCCGTCGGTACGGAGTACCACGCCGAAACCGAGGAGGACGGCTCTTTCACCGTCCACGAGTACAGCACCACCGTCTATACGAGTTCCGAAGATGCCGCCTACGCCATGGAGGAAATTAAAAAAGACCATAACAAGCACGTCAACAGTCTGGGCGAGGTGACGCGTTACGACCTGCGCATTTTGGAGAGCAACGGAAACTTTGAAATTCACCAGTTTTCGGTGTTCCGCGGCGAAGTGCAGACGGGCGACACGGAGCTTGGCGGCATGCTGTTAGGCGACCGCGAAATTCTGACGGAAAAGGGCATTTTCGCTTCCACGACCGACCTTGACCGCGACCCCAACGCCGCCAGTAAGCGCGGAATCCCGTACTATCAAAAGGCGCTGGATGTCTTGGCGAACAATCTCGCCAACGCGCTCAACGAGGCCAATCAGCTCCCCGACGAGACCATCTACGAGTCCACATGGGTGGAGTCCGTGGACGAGACCGGCAACGTTATCAAAACGTTGGAGTTTGTGGACGAAAACGGCGCCGTCGTCACGGGCGACAAAAGCCGCTATAAGCTCAAAGAGGAGTACAGCGACTACAAGGGCGGCATTCTGTTAAGCAACCACAGCAACAGCAATGACGACACCGGAATCACCGCGGGGAATATTTCCATCTCCCGCAACTGGGCCAGCGGCTCTTTCCGCGTCCTGCGCTCCCGGGAACCCAATCCCCCCAGCACCGCCAAAGACAATCTGACCCATATGTGCAACGTCATGACCACGTCGCACACGTTCTACGCCAATACCGAGGGCGTTTACGAGAAGGCCGCCACGTCCGAACCGTTCTTCACCGGCTCGTTCCAGTCCATGCTGACCGACCACGTCGTTTCGCAGTTAGCCAGCGACCAGCGCAACGCCAACGCGATGTATTCCAATCGCACGGCGTCTTCCGATGAAGTCTACGTCAACCGCGACGGCGTCATGGGCGTCGACCTGAACGACGAGGCCATCAACCTGATGATGTATCAGCGCTCTTACGCCGCCGCATGCCGCCTCATGACCTCCTTTGACGAGATGATTGACCGGCTTGTCAACAGCATGGCGACGTAAGCCGCGAGCGTTCTATAGAGAGGAGGAAACCCGCTTATGTTTCGCGTGACGACCAACGGCATGATGCGCAGTTACCGCACCAACCTGACCCAAATCAACGAGAAAGTGTTTAATACGATGGAACGCGTACAGACCACCCGGAATTTCAGCTCTTCCGCCGAAGACCCCGCCGCCGCAAGCAAGGCCTTCCAGCTCCGCCGCTCCTACTGGCGGGCGCAGGACCATATTGACAACACCAATTATATTATCAACAAGTTCCAAATGGGCTGGACATCCGCCAACGCCATTGTCAACGGCGACGAGGTCAACCCCAGTCTGGACGGCATTTTCTCCAGTCTGTCCGGACTTTCCGACACGTCCGCCGCGAGCCGTCCCATTCTGGGCCGCGAACTGGTCAACAAGGCCGAATCCATTGTCATGTGCATGAACGTGCGCTACAATGAGGAGTTCGTGTTCGCGGGAATCGACGGCATGAACGTGCCCTTTTCGTGGGGTGAGGACGGCGAATTGCTCTACCGCGGCGTGAACGTCAGCGCCGCGGAGGGTACCGAGGACTATGAGACGCTCCAGAAACTTGCAACGGAAACCGGATATGTCGATGTGGGCGTCGGCATGAAAGAGGACGAAAACGGAAAGGTCATGGACAGCAGCGCGTTCAACTCGTCCATTTCCGGCATTGAGTTTCTCGGCTACGGTCTCGACGAGGACGGCGACTCGCAAAATATGGCCGTGATTATGAATGAGCTTGGCAATATCTTTCTGGACTGCGACGCCCGTACCGGCGCATACGCCAGCGCGGAGGATAAGGAACGCGCCGAAACGCTCGTGCAGAAACTCTATAACGCTATCAATCACGTACAGGAACAGCACGTCAAACTGTCCTCCGACAGCGAATATCTGCGCATTAACCTGACCCATTTGGAAGAGACGCAGTTCACGCTCAATACGGAAATTGCCGACTTGGAACAGATGGACCCCGCTTTGGCCGTGACGGAAATGTTCTGGGCGCAGTACTGCTATCAGGCCGCGCTCAAAATCGGAAACGAACTGGTCAGCCAGACCCTCTTCGATTACATCAGATAACCCGCGTCCCGCCGCGCTTCGGCGTGACGGCTTTCCCATGTAAAAGAGGCGTTCCCGACGGAAACGGCCCGTCTCCCGCGGTTCCTCGCGCCGCGGAACGGCCCGGACAGGTCGCGCCTGTCCCCGTCGGCCTCCGCCTTTGGAATTTCGCGGCGCGCTCCCGTCGCGCTATTCCATAAAGCATTGAAGAGCCATGAAAGGAAGTGCTTTACATTATGTATCCTCTGATTGAAATCAAAAGTGTGCCCATTGAACTGCAATTCAAGACAAAAAGCGCGTCATTGGAGTACACACGCGGCACGGCGGAGATGGAAATCAGCCGTTCCGAGCAGGGCGGCGTGAACGTAAAGAGCCGCCCGATTCAAGTCAAGCTGGACACCTTTGAACAGCGCGGGGGACAATTTTCCGCCGCCAACGCCGCCGTTGCGCAGGCCACGCAGGCCCAGTATCAGGCCACTTCCGCCTACGCCGACCAAGGGCAGATTCAACTAAACGCCCGTATCGGAAACAGCGCGCCGCAGGCGCAGAGCGGAGAGGGCGCCTATACGCCCGACCTTCAGCCCACTTCCGGCGTAAACGTCAAGTGGGAGGACGGCGCCATGAAGATTCGTTACGCCATGGACAAACTGAACTTCGATTGGAAAATCGACCAGGGCGAGTTCAAGTTCACCCCCGGCGACATTGAAATTTCCGTCGCCCAGAAGCCCAGCCTGACCATCAAGTACACCGGCGGCCCGATTTACGTGCCCCGCTCCGCTGACCCGAATTATCAGCCCGTGGATGTGAACGCGTAAGCAACCCTTTGCGATGGAGGCGCCAGCGTATGAAGACAGCTACCAAATATTTCGGGGAAATCGAATATGAACAGGAGGAAGTTCTGACGTTCCCTAAGGGACTGTACGGCTTTGAGGATGAGCGGGCGTTTCTGTTGCTTCCGTTCGCGGAGACCGGGACGCTGTTCAGTCTGCAAAGCCTCAAGACGCCGCAACTGTCCTTTATTGTGATGGACCCCTTTTCCCTTGACGGCAGTTACGCCCCCGTTCTACAGCCGGACGAATTGCAGTTTCTGGGCGTGGAGAGAAGCGAGGACCTCTTTTATTATGTGCTCTGCGTAGTCAAGGAGCCTGTTCCGGAAAGTACGGTGAACATGCGCTGTCCGATTGCCATTAACGACGACGGAGTGTCCATGCAGGTGATTTTAGAGAACACGTCGTGGCATATGCGTCATCAGCTCAACGAGTTTCATCGGGAGGACGACGAGGAGCCGGAGGACAGCGGGCAGCGGAAGGAGGCGCCGTTATGCTGATACTGCGTCGCAAGACTGGCGAATCCATCGTCATCGGCGAGGACATCCGCGTGACCGTGCTGGACATCAACGAAGGCAGCGTGCGCCTTGCCATTGACGCCCCGAAAGTTATTCCCATTCTGCGAAGCGAACTATTGCAGGCGGCGGACGCGAACCGGGATTCCGCCGTCACGGAAAACGCCCAATCGCGTGATTTACTCCGTTTTCTGGGCGGAAAGCCCGGGACGGAAAGTCATCCGAAGGCGATACGTCCCGGCGCGGCGAAGCGTTTGCCCCGCGCCATATTGAAGCCCATGCCGACGCAAGGCGCGACGCCGGAGAGCGTAACGCCGACGCAAGGCGCGACGCCGGAGAGCGTGACGCCGACGCAAGGCGCGACGCCG
>JAFSOM010000294.1 GCA_017447005.1 Oscillibacter sp. | reverse complement strand
TACAAGGTGCACGCCGCCTTAGCGGAACAAGCGATAGTATAGCAGACTTTCCGGCGTTTGTCAAGCCCTTTTTTAGAAATTTTTTAAATTTCTTTTTCGGACTTCCGGGCCGTCTCCGCCCCGCCGTATTCCGTTTTTCGCTCGCCCTCGCGGACAGCTTGCATAAGATACCAGATTCTTTCCCGTTTGTCAACCTCTTTTTGAAAGTTTTTTCAAAAACTTTTTTCGGGCCGCCCAAACGCTTTTTCGGACATATCCAACGCGCCCGCCCCGCCTTCTTCATAAGGCCGTCGGCGTCCGCGCCGTATCCGCTTTCCGTTATCTTACGCGCCGCCCTCGCGGACAGCTTGCATAAGATAGCACACCCTCCGATGTTTGTCAACCCCCTTTTTGAAAAAATTTCAAAAAATTTTGAGAGCGCCCGAACCGCTAATCCGCGCCGCGCCCGTCGCCGTATTGACAAGCGTTGCAAATTTCTGTAAAATAGTCCCGTTCCACGCGCAAAGCGTGCGGAAATTCCACGCGGTAAGGAGCGGTAGTCATGCGAAATCGAGAAAAACGCCGTCATTTCCCCTTGCGCCTTTTACTTGCCGGCGTCATTCTCGTTTTGCTCGGCCTGATTGCCAACGACTTTCTGCAACGCCGTCTCCATCCCGAACGTTTCCGGGACTGGTCCCGCGTGATTGCCTACATCCCCCTTGACGACAGAACCGATAATTTGGAAGATGTCCTCTATCTCGCGGAGGCGTCCGGATGGGAAATCGTCACGCCGCCGCGGGACTGGTTCCGAACCGCCCTTGACGGTCAGCCCCGTAACGAGAGCGGCGAACCATATGGAAACCGGGAGGCGCTCTTTCAGTGGGCGAAAGATATGGGCCGGGACGGATGTCATACCTTCTTATTCTCCCTTGACCAGCTTTTTTCCGGCGGACTGGTCAACTCCCGCGCCGTCAAGGATACGTGGCCCCTGTCCTTCTCCAAACGCTCCGTCATGGACGAACTCGACGCTTTCCGAAAGTATATCCTCCCGCTGGCCAAAAATCCCCGCAACCGCCTGTATCTCTTTGACAGTCTGGCGCGGCTCTCGCCGACCGTCGGCTATCTCGGTATCGGCGAACAGGAGTATTACGCCCTGCGCGAATACGGCATGGTTCCGCGTCCCGCGCTTTCCGAAAGGAATCTGACGCTGAAAGAGGTCTTTTCCCGCTATCCTTACGCCGCGGACGGGCGTACCCCCGCCGAAAATAATATCGAAAAGGAACGCTTCCGCGATACGCTTACGCCGGATTTAATCGAAACATATTTAGGCGTGCGCCGCCGAAAACTTGCCCTCACGGATGAAATTCTGACCGCTATCGAACCTTTTGACAACATCCAACTGTTCATCGGCGTGGACGATTCCTCGAACCGCGACAATATCCAGTATAACGAACTGCGCTATCTGCGTTCACGGATTGGCGCGGACGTATCCTCGGGCATTGCGGTCATGGCCGGGCTGGACAGTCTGGCGCGGCTGTTCGTTGGACGCATTGCCCAAGAAACCCATGATTATCGCGTCCGCGCTTCCGTGCGCTACGTCGGTGGGACGGAGGAAAAGCATTCGTCGGAATTTGACCTCTATACGCTGGAAGATGTCGTGAAACTCCATCTCGATTTCTTCCGCGCCGAACAAGTCCCCGAATCCCAAGCCGAATTGCAGTTCCTCGTCATGACGGCCCCTGATTCCCCCGAACGCGCCGCCGAATACGTGGAAGAGCTGGTTTCCGCACTGGAACGCAATCTCAAACGCCATATTCCCACCGTACTGAATGAGGCAAGCAATGACGCCTACGGGGATTCGCTCGAACAGGAACTTCTAAAGCGTATCCCGTTCGCCGAACTCGTGGCCTACGCCGGGAAATACGACCAAGCCAACGTTACCGGGGCCGCGTTCGCTATGGGCTTTTCCCGTTACCTTTATCTGCGCTGTGATGAGCCTACCCTCCGCGCCGATTCCGCCCACGCGCAACAAATGGCAAATTCCATGGCCCTGACGGAATATATTTTGCATACCCGCGCCCCGCTCAACGCGTATCTGCAATCGCTCGGCGTCGATACCGGGAACATCCCGCCCGATACGCCGTACCGGACGCGGATTCAGCGGAAACTCTCGGAACTGTTCGCGCCCGAATGCCGGAAAGTCCGCGACAATCTGCGCGGAACGGGTCTGCTTTCCGGTCTCTCCCCGTGGCGGACGCGTCCCATACGCGAACTTTCCATACGCGATTACCAGTTCCCGTGGAGCCGTACCTTTGAACTGACGTTCGCCGTGGATGTCGCGCTGGACGAAACGGAATCGGGCCGCGCCGTTACTTGACGGAATCAGCGGGCCGCGCTGTTACTTGAACGGAAAGGAGCTTTATCATGTCCCGTAAACGGCGGATTGCCGCGCTTCTGTGCGCGTTCCTCCTCTTCGGCCTCACTTCCCGCGCCGTATCCCATGACGAACTTTACTTCGTCGCCGTCGAGAATATGGTTCTCCCCCTCACCGACGATACGATGCCTTTCTGGCATGACGGCTATCTCTATATTTCCAGCGATGTCTTTACCGGAATCGTGCGCGATACGCTCGGCATTTCCCGCGCTAAAATCTGGGACGGCGTTCTGCTCTATCGCGGGGAAGATTCCCTTCTCTTCCAGCGCAATCACCCTTACGCGCAGGATACCGAACAGAATACCTATACGCCCGGACTGGTCTTGCATGGGGATAACGTCTACGTCCCCGCCTCCGTCGTCGCCCGCTATTTCAATCTGCTTTACTCCACCGTCGATGTCGAACAAGGGAAAATGGTCTGGTTGCGGAGCGCCTCTTTCCGAATGGGCGATAAGGCGTTCGCCAAAGCCGCGACGTTTCAACTGAATACGGCCTATCAGGAATATTTAAAATCTTTGGAGCCGGAAGAACTGCCGGAAACGGAATCCGCGCCGCCGGAAATTCCGGAAACGTCGGAGGAATTTTCGCCCCAGCCGGAGCCGGAAACCGTGACGCAAGAGAAAGAGGAACCGGAAACCGTCCGCGAGCCGTCAGCGTCCGTTCCGGTCACGCCGCCGCTGTCCGCGCAAACCGCCGCGCCCGTTGAAACGCCTGTGACGCCCGCGCCGCCGTCTACGCAAACCGTGACGCCAACGCCCAAACCCGCCGCGCCTGTCGAAAAGCCTGTCACGCCGACGCCGCAAACCGTCGCGCCGTCTACGTCCGCGCAAACCGCCGCGCCGTCATCAAAACCCGTGACGCCGACGCCCAAACCCGTCGCGCCCGTCGAAACGCCCCTCACGCCCGCGCCGCAAGCCGCCGCGCCGTCCGGGACGGACGCCGATAATACGCCCGCGCCCCAAACCGAACCGGAACCCGCGCCGCAAACGCGTGGCAATCAGCGAATCTATCTCTGTCTGCGCGGGGACAGCGCCACGCCGACCCTCTTGGACGCACTCGACCGTCACGACCTCCGCGCCACGGTCTTTTGCGACGAAACTGTCCTCGCCGAACAGGGCGATTTACTGCGCCGCATGACCGCCACCGGATACCGCGTCGGACTATATATCCCCGCCGTAACGCCCGCTTCCGCGCTCGTCCAGTTGGAAACCTGTAATCTTCTGTTACAGCGCACCACTATGGAAAAAACGCGCCTCGCCTTCATCGACGGCGGCGGAGAGGATACGCTCCGCGCCGTGCGCGACGCCGGCTTTCTCTGTCTCCGCCCCGACGTAAACCGCGCCGACGCGCCCTTACGCACGTCCCGACAGGCCGCCGACCTGCTCAAACTGGTCTCGCAACAGTCGGAATCGCTCACGCTCTGGCTCGGCGGAACCGTCAACCGCTCCGCCCTCAACGCCTTCCTGAACGACGCGCTTGACCTTGACGACACGTTCCTTCCATGGACGGAAACCGCGTCTTTTTGAACGCTAACCGCCCCAAACGCGGAAAAGTTTTCGTATCATTTACAATCATTTACAGAATATTCAAGAAATTGCGTTCCCGGGGCGCTATAATCCCGTCTGACGGGCGCGGCGCGTCCGCCAATACCGCCAAATTTGCCATACAAAGACAGGAGGTCCGTTATGGGGCGCGATATTCTGGTGGTGGAGGACGATTATAATATCTCCAACCTCATCTACATGTACCTTGCCAAGGAAGGCTTTGACGTGCGGCTCGTTTCCGACGGGGCGAAAGCCGTGGAGGAATTTCAGAAGAAAATTCCTGATTTGATTGTCCTTGACATTATGCTCCCCGTCATGGACGGCTGGGCCGTGTGCGCACGTATCCGGGAGACTTCCAAAGTCCCCATTATCATGCTCACCGCCAAAAGCGAGGTCTTTGACCGTATCCACGGCCTTGAAATGGGCGCCGATGATTACGTCGTCAAACCCTTTGAAATGAAAGAGCTGATTGCCCGTATCAACGCCGTGCTTCGACGTTCCGAGATTCCCAACGACACCAGCAAAACGGTTTCCTATGACAAGCTGACCATCAATCGGGACGCCTACGAACTGATTGTGGACGGCGAAAAAATCGACACGCCCCCCAAAGAACTGGAGTTGCTCTATCATCTGGCCTCCACGCCGAACAAGGTCTACACCCGCAATCAACTGCTTGACGAGGTCTGGGGCTTCGATTACTTCGGCGACAGTCGTACCGTGGACGTGCACATCAAGCGCCTGCGGGAGAAAGTCGAAAACGTCTCCGACCAGTGGGCGTTGCGCACGGTGTGGGGCGTGGGCTATAAGTTTGAGCTTAAGAGCGGAAAGCAGGCGGCAAAATGAAAAATCGTCAGGAACATTTCCGCGGGATGTACTGGCGTCAACTCCTTGTTACCGCCGGTATGGTTCTCCTTACGCTCGTACTGCTCGGCTTCGTGTTCTTCTCTCTGAGCTACATCCATATGCGTCAGGAACAGACCGGGGAACTGGAAAAACGCGCTAATTCCATGGCGAAACAGTGCGTCAGTTACACGATTAACAATCCCATGGACGGACACCATCTCCCGTTTCCAAAACTCCACGACGACCCAAATTTTTTTAACCTCGCTGATTTCGCCGCGAATCTGACCGGCGTACAGTTTATTCTCTACGATACCACGCAAACCCGCATTTACGCCACCGGAGACGGAATCTCCACCTATACGGAAGCGGACTGGAATTATCTGCAAGAGCTTTCCGGAACGGTGTCGTCCGGTCATTCCGTGCGCGAATTTCGGGATACCGCCGGAATCGGGCGCCTGATTGCCGGCGTCCCCGCCGTAGACCCGCAAAATAACAAAATGGTCGGCGTCGTGTTCGCCGCCTCCACTTCCTCCAGCCTTGACAGCCTTTGGCGTACTTTCATCACCCTGTATTTCGGCGTGGCCGCTGCGATGATGGCTATCTCTCTGCTGGCGGTCTCCCTGACGGCCTCGCAAATGGTTCTGCCGCTCAAAGAAATGGCGCTCGCCGCCCGTCAGTACGCCGCCGGGGACTTCGGGGCGCGCATGAAAGACTGCGACCAGACGGATGAAATCGGGGAACTCTCCGCTTCCTTTAACCAAATGGCCGACATCCTACAGGCGCAGGAATTACAGCGCGGCGAATTTCTCTCCAACCTCTCCCATGACCTCAAAACGCCCCTGACCACTATCGCCGGATATACCGACGGCATTCTCGACGGTACCATTCCCTCCGCGAGCGAACGGCATTATTTAGAGATTATCGCGGAGGAAAGCCGCCGCCTTAGCCGTATGGTGCGGCGTATGCTCGACGTGAACCAGTTCCAGACCATGGACCCCATGCGCGGCGGACGCAGTTTCGACCTGTGCGAAAGTATGCGGCGCGTGCTCATCTCCATGGAAAAGAAAATCACCGACCGCAAACTGGATGTTGAGGTTGAGATACCGGACGCGTCCATCTACACGCTCGGCGATATGGATATGATTATACAGGTTCTCTATAATCTGCTGGAAAACGCCGTCAAATTCGCCCGGCCCGGCTCCACGCTCTATTTCGGCCTGCGTATCCGCGAAAACCGCGCCGTCGTATCCGTCCGCAACTTCGGGGAGACGATTCCGCCGGAAGAACTGCCTTTGCTCTTTGAGCGCTTCCATAAAACCGATAAGTCCCGCGGCGAGGACCGCGACGGCGTGGGACTAGGCCTATATATCGTGAAAACCATCCTGAAACGCCACGGGGAGGAAATTTGCGTCACCAGCGAAAACGGCGTGACCGAATTTTCGTTCTCCCTGCGGATTATGTAAGGCGGCGGGCGCGGCGCTCCGGCGTTTTCGCCCGTCTATCAAACGGAAATCAGAGGGAAACGCATGGAAAATTTTGAAAACATCCCGTCCTTCCCGAACGCGGAAACGCCGGACGCCCTATCGGAACAACTTCCGCAAGAATCCGCGCCGGAATCGTCGCCGCAACCGGATACTGTCACGGAATCGGACGCCGCGCCGGAATCATCACCGCAACCGGATACCGCGCCGGAATCGTTGACGCAACCGGATAACGTCACGGAATCGGACGCCGCGCCGGAATCGTCGTCGCAACCGGATACCGCGCCGGAAATTTCCGTCTTACCGGAATCTCCGGAATATGTCGCGCTGCGCTCCGCTTCTCATCCGCCGCGCCGCGCCCGTAAAAAACGCTCCCGCCGCTGGCTGTGGGGGTTTCTATGCGGCATGGCCGTCGCCGGACTGCTCGCCGTCGGCGCAAGGCTTTGGGAACAGCGTCACGCCCCCGCCGTCGACCGCTTCATCTGGAATTTCCGCGAAAATGAGGAAACCGTCAATCAAGACCTTGGCATTCATATCGAGACGTGGCCCGTCGGGCAAGGCCCCGTGTTTACGCTCCTGCGCGAACACGGCGACGCCCTTTCCGCGCAGGAAATTTACCGGGATGTCAATCCCTCCGTGGTAACGGTTATCGTGGAACTGAACGATAACACGGCGGCGGTCGGCACGGGCGTTATCTTCTCCCCCGACGGCTATTTCGTCACCAATTCCCACGTCATAC
>JAFSOM010000293.1 GCA_017447005.1 Oscillibacter sp. | reverse complement strand
CAGAACGTCTCCCCAACCCTTCCGTAGTCCCTGCCTGAATAATTGTCCGCCTCGTTTCTTTATCAATCGTTCCTTATTCTCACAACATTCCTGCTTTATGCCGCATCTTTTGCCTGTTTGCGTTCAATTTTTGCTTCTGCGAAGTTTGAGATAGTTATTATAACACGCTCTTGAGGG
Organism: Oscillibacter sp.; assembly: GCA_017447005.1. Classification (GTDB taxonomy): domain Bacteria; phylum Bacillota; class Clostridia; order Oscillospirales; family Oscillospiraceae; genus Oscillibacter. The sequence continues at coordinate 9,084 of JAFSOM010000293.1, read as the reverse complement.
CTTGAAAAGAGCCACCGACCCACTTCCTGACTAACGCCGAGCAAATTGAAGAAATCTTTATTCGTCAAATTGCCGGATTCGCTTATTTTATAGTTGACGGCAAAATCAGTCAATTTTGCCGTCATTTTGAGGCCTATTGCCGCTAAAATGAAGCGTTTTGCCGTCATGTTTTCGCTCCAATTAAAAGTGACGGCAACAAGGGCCAGTTTTGCCGTCACTTTTTTGAAAAATGCCGTCAAAAACAGGCGAATGTGCCGTCACGCTTTATGGAGATGTCCGGGAAGGCCGCAAATCATTTGGCAATATGCACAATCTCACAAACACGCCATTGTTGTTTCCGTATTTTCCTATACGGTTCTGTTTACAAAATACCCTGACTGCGGGCAATCCACAATTTTTTGTTACTGATTTTCGTATGAAAGCGCATTATTAAGCAACTTTTCAGGGATGATTTTTCCGGAGAGGCGACTTTGTCAACAGACCTATACCGGACAAAACGTCAAGTTTACAAGGGACTTGGACTGACGTATAATGAACGCATATTCAGGGCGGAGCATTTTAGGGCGGAGCATTTCAGGGAGGAGCAGTAGTCAGGGGCGTAGTGCGTCCTCTTGGCTTCCTCACGCGGACTTTGAACTTTGATAAACCCCCGAAAAGCGGACTTGTCCTTTGTTATGAAGCGAAAATTGAATGACAGCCGATACTGCGGCGTGGAAAGACGAACAGCCCGTGAAGGGCTTGGACAGTCTTTTCGCGCCGTTTTCCATTCTCCCGCGCCAACGCGCCGTGTCCGCCAAACCGACGCGACGGGAGCAACAAATAGTTTGGATTAGCCATGGAATCCCGACAGCCGTTTGGACGGTACGGCAGGAAAACGTCCAGGAAACTTTGGCAGGTTTCCGCCTCCCGCTTCGTCATGGTCAGAGCATGGCGTCGGCTCTGCGGGAGTTCGCGCATTACCCTTTCCTGATTCTCAGCCGGGAGAATCGAAGGACACGCGCTTTGGCAACAGCCATGGATGTTGTCGGGGTAGCCGAGTTCAGCGGTTTTGTGTCCGCCGTCGTCGAGCTTTTTCGACAGGGAGCAGTCCCCATACGGCATCGTACTGACCTTGGAAAACAAAAGAGACAGGAATAAAACCATAACTGGAAAAGCCCATATTTTCAGGCTTTCCGGCGTCTTTAACGGTCTGTTTTCCTGGAAATGAGCCGGAAACGGCATCCCGCGCCAAGGGGCGTACTGCGCCCATTTCACGAAAAGCGGCATGGACGCCTATTTCTCCGTCTACCGTCTCCTTAGACGCGGGGTGGCCTAACGTGATGGACACTTCCTCAATCAAGAAAGAAGAGCGTCATAGGGATTCCATTCCGCTCCTTGAACAGCCACGCCGTCTCGGAGTTCCTGACAACTAAACGCATTCCGCACGCGCCGCAAACGAAATGTCTGTGACGCTCACACAAAATGCGCAATCGAACAAATGCGCCATTTCCCCCTTCCGTGTTTTTCCCAGGCCGGACAAAACGTCAAGTTTACAAAGGGCTTGGACTGACGTATAATGAGCGCATACTTAGGGCGGAGCATTTTAGGGCGGAGCATTTCAGGGAGGAGCAGCGGTCAGGGGCATAGTGCGCCCTTTGACTTCCTCACGCGGACTTTGAACTTTGACAGCCCCTCAGAAAGCGGATTTTTCCTTTGCACGAAGCGAAAATTGAATGACAGCCGATACTGCGGCGCGAAAAGACAAACAGCCCGTGAAGGGCTTGGACAGTCTTTCCGCGCCGTTTTCCATTCTCCCGCGTCAACGCGCCGTGTCCGCCAAAGCGACGCGGCGGGAGTAAGCAAATAGTTTGGAGTAGCCATGGAATCCTCACAGCCGTTTGGACGGTACGGCAGGAAAAACGTCCAGGAAACTTTGGCAGGTTTCCGCCTCCCGCCTCGTCATGGTCAGAGCATGACATCGGTCTCGCGGGAGTTCGCGCATTCCTCTTTCCCTGATTCTCAGCCGGGAGAATCGCGGGACACGCGCTTTGGCAACAGCCATGGATGTTGCCGGGGCAGCCGAGTTCAGCGGCCTGTGTCCGCCGTTGTCGAGACTTTTCGACAGGGAGCAGTCCCCATACGGCATCGTACTGACCTCGAAAAACAAAAGAGACAGGAATATGGCCATGACTGAAAAAGCCCGTATTTTCAGGGTTTTCAGCGTCTTAAATGGACTTTTTCCTGAGAAATAAGCCGGAAACGGCTCATTTTGCCAAGGGGCGTACTGCGCCCGTTCGCCTGAACGATTCCACGCATTTTTAAGGAGTGATTCTCATGCCCCCTATCAACACAATCACAATCGAGAACATCTACCGTTCTCTTATCGCACAGCTTGACAAGCTGGCGCGGCATAACCGGCAAGGAAGCTACCGCACCAAGGAGCGGTATTACGAGGCTTGCAAACGTTTCTGCAAGTTTTTGGCGGAGGCGTACCATTTGCAAAAGCTGTCGAACATCAGCGGCAAACATCTGACGGCCTACGTGGAGTTCCTGCAAGCTACGGACAAGGCCGCCAGTACGGTCAAGACCGACTTGGCGGCAATCCGGTTCTTTCACGACAAAATGGAGAACGCGAAGTATCGCCTTCCGAACAACGCTGAATTATCCGTCGAACTGGAAAAGCGTTCCTTTGGTGGGGCTGACCGCACTTGGAGCAACGAGGAATTTGACAAGATGTTCGCCATCGCGTTTGTGTCCGGGCAGAACCATTATGCCTGTGCGCTCGCCTTGGCGCGTTTCGCCGGTCTGCGCCTTCACGAGTGCTTCCGTATCGACACCGCAACCGCGAGACAGGCTCTCCGGGAAAAGGCCATTTCGATTAAAGGTCAGGGCGGGAAGGTTCGCACGGTTCCCATTGAGGATGAGCGGATTTTCATAATGCTACGTTCCTTACTTGCCAAAACTCAGAGAGGAGGCAAATTGCTGGTTTCGGATGACCTCCCCACTCATATTGCCATGCAGAGAATGGAGCAGTTCATCGTCCGCAACCGGGAGACGGTACGGGACAAAGACTCCGAGCGTCCGCTCACGTTCCACGGCCTCCGGCATACCTACGCCGCCGAAAAATACTGGCAGTTCACGGAAAGCGGCATGGGTAGCTTGGACGCCCATTTCGCCGTCTCCCGCCTGCTTGGACATGAGCGGCCCGACGTGACCGACATCTACCTGGCCTCGGTGAAAAAGGAGGAGCGTCATGGCGACTAAATTTCGTTCCTTGGACGACCTCCCGCTTGTCCTTCGGGTGGAAGACCTCATGCCCGTGCTGGACATCGGACGCAACACCGCCTACGAGCTGATTCGTTGCGGACAAATTCGGAGCGTGAAAGTGGGGCGTCAGATTCGCGTCCCGAAAGAAGCGGTCGCGGAGTTTCTGACCGGACGGACGGGCTAACCTCATCCCGCACGCGCCGCAAACGAAACGTCTGTGACGCTAAAACAAATATTTGACTATCTGCCGTGCGGAGTGTATAATCAAAGCATGATTCTCTCTGCGCGGCGGGAAAGGAGGCTCAATCATCATGCCGCGCAAAGCAAGCAAACCGAAAGCCAGTCGGCGCGGGAAAAATGAGGGCAGTATCTACAAGCGCAACGACGGCAAGTGGGTCGGGCAGATTACCGTCGGCTACCACCCCGACACCGGAAAGCCGATTCGCAAGTATTTCTACGCCAACACGCGTGAAGAAGCGGCCCGCAAGGTCGCCATGACCCTTGCCACCGAAATGAACAAGGATTCCGCCGCCGTCCGGGAGGACTTGATTCTCAAGGATTTCCTGCACAAGTGGCTGACCACGTTCAAAGTCCATGAGGTGTGTAGCCGAACTATGGAGCTGTACTACTCCGCCGAACGGCTCCATATCGTCCCCGCCCTCGGAGGCCTGCCCATCAATCAGGTCACGCCCGTCAAGATTCAGGGACTTTTGTACCAGCTTCAGGCGGAGAAAGGCCTGTCCCAGCGGACTATCTCGCTGGTTCGGGGCGTGCTGATTCAGATGTACGACTACGCCATGGAAATGCGCCTTGCGGAGTTCAACCCCGCACGCAACACCAAACTCCCTCGTCAGCCTCGCAAGCCCGACGACGAGAAGAAAGTGATTCCCATCGCCCAGCGCGAGGCGCTTCTGAAAGCCGCCGAAAACGACGAAATCATGTGTCCCATTCTCACCATGCTCATGCTGACGGGAATGCGGATTGGGGAGCTTCTGGCTCTCCAGTGGAAGCACATCGACTTCGTAGCCAAGACCATCTCTATCCAGCAGTCCCTGACCCGCGAGATTGTCTTTGACGAGAACGGCAGAACGCAACAGAGTTTGGACGCGCTCGGCGCGACGAAAACGCGGACTTCCCGGCGCGTGATTCAGGTTCCCGACCTTGTTCTGGAACGTCTGCGCCGCTGGATGAAGCATGTGGCGGGATTGAAGGGCGGCCTCAAGGTTCTGATTCCCGACGGCTTCGTGTTCGTCAGCACGCGAACCATGGAAATGCGTACCTACTCCGGCTTCCGGGCGACCTACCGCCACTTCCTTGACCGCAACGGATTCGGGGACAAGGGGCTAAATCTGCACCGCTTCCGCCACACCTACGCGTCCATGCTCTTGGAGCAGGGCATTAACCCCAAGATTGTGCAGAAACTGCTTGGACACCGCGACGTGTCCACTACTCTGGGCGTGTACACCCACGTAGTGCCGGAGGTGTTCGCGGGAGTGACGGGCGCGGTGAACGCCGCCGCCGCGCAACTGCTGGACGGAACCTACGCGCCAAAACTGAATGAGGACACGGTGCGCAAGCAAATGCAGGCCTTGGACCCGCTCCTCTCTGACGACGCGGAAATCACTCCCCGGTATCGCTGACATGCGCAAGGGCTTGGACAGACATTGACAGGGAATGCCCGGATATACAGCCTGTACAGCTTCAAGACGGCCTGTCCGGTTACTGCTCCGTTGCTTACAGGGCTTGGATTTTGCAACTTTTCGGCGATATTCCTAAAAAAGCGGATTTTCCCCGAAAAGCGTCCCAAAAATTGCGGCGTCCCGTACAGCCCCGTACAGCTTCATACAGCTACAGGCCCCAAATCAGGGGGTATTTGGCAACACAAGGCAACATTTGTCCGTGTCCGGCGCACGCCGTTTCAGACGCAAAAATAGCCGAAACCCTTCACACCATGCGGGGTGTAAAGGATTTCGGCTTGGTGGACGATACAGGACTCGAACCTGTGACCCCCTGCACGTCAAGCGGAACGGGCTATTTCCCTTAAACGGCCTAAAGCCGCTTTGCCCGTAAAATCAAGGCTTTTTGAAATTTTCACGCGGCGTCGGAAGGGCAAGGCCGTTTTCGGTTACTACAGCGTTACTAAATGTCTCAGTTCCCCGCGACGGAGCTTCCACCGCCGCGATAAGCGTCGAAATCTCCGTGTGCACGTAAATGTTCGCCGTCGTGGAGTAACTCGCGTGACCAAGAATCCGCTGGAGGATTTCCGGCGGCATACCCATTCGCCGCGCCTCGCTGGCGTAGGTGTGACGCGTGGCGTGGGGCGTCTTGCGGGCAATGCCCAGACGTTTCAGGAGCGGGTAATAGTCCCGGGTACGGAAGTTGTGCGTATCCTGATTGCCCGCGTAACCGGACAGGAGCAAGTCGCCCGTGGCAATCGCGGCAAAGTAAGCGAAATAGGCGCGGCCCTCGGGCCGGATAGGGATGACGCGATTCCGACCCGCCGCCGTCTTTTCCCCGCCGATAACATACGATTCATGGTAATCGGAAAGCGGCAGTTTGAACAGTTCGCCGATACGCATACCGGTATAAATGAGCATGAGCGTGATTTTCGCGGCGTCGCTGTTGCCGGACGCCGATTCCAACGCGGCGATTTCCTCCGCCGTGAAGATTTCCTTTTCCTTGCGCACGTTCTCCGGCAGTCGGACGTAAGTTGCAAAGTTCGTCGTGATGATTTCCTCGCGCATGGCCCAACGGCTCATCTGCGTGAGCAGTTGCTTGTACTTTGACAGCGTGCTGTGGGTTTTTCCGGCGTGGGCGTCCATGACGCGCTGGAAGTCCGCCGTGCGGAGGGAACGGAACTTCCTCTCGTGCAAACTCCGGAACACCTCAAAGGCCCGGTTGTACGTGGCGATTCCCGCCGCCGTGATTTCCCGGTAGTGTTCTTCCTTCCACGCCTCAAACACCTGCGCGAACGTCATATTGTATTTCTCGGTCAAGTCCATGGCCGCGACGCGCTCCAAGGCTTCCAGCGCCGCCGTTTTGGTGTCGTAGTAGCCCAGTATCACGCGGCGTTTCGCGGCCACCCACGGACGCCGAAGGCGTTGCCCCTGCAACTTGTAGACCGTGCCCATGCCGTTGGCGCGTTTCAGGGCCTTGCGCGTGTCCGGGGCCAGACGCCGCCCGCAGTACGGACAGTACGCCGCGTCTTGCGGAACTTCCGCCTTGCATTTCTTGCAAATCATCCCGAAACCCCCTTGCGATTTTCGGCGTTATCGCGTATAATGGGGGCGTCCCGCAACCCCCTTGCCGTGGACAACTCCCTTACACGTAGCCGCCCCTTTTCGCCGGGGGCGGCTCTTTGCATTGTACCACGTCCACCGCCGCTTGTCATGTGCTTATGAACGAGAAGAACGAAGAAGTTCCCATAATGTAAGAATGACAACTACGAAGAGAAAATATAGAACACGTAACAAAAAAAGGACTAAATCATTGTGCCGCTTATCCTTTTGATACGCGTCAACCAGTTTCTTGTACTTGTCCTTATCTTCTTTGCTACTCAAAGTGTAGCATTTGCGCGAAAGGCTCAGGTAAGCGACGTTGTAAAACCAAATGCCATTGCGTAAACCACCGGGATACGTCACAAAAGAGGAATGCGGACCAATTTTCGCGTATTCCGAAAATTGCTCCATTTTCTTTTGATACGCAATGTATAATGCCTCTTCACTACAATTTTCATGAATATCTAATACATCGTAAAAGAAAGAAATATTCATTTTGGGTTCCTCCGTCCGTTCGGGCGGCTTTTTTTGTACCATTTCGCCGCGTCCGAAAGGGGGTGACGAAATGGACAGCTACTATATGTACCTCATAGAACTGTTCCGGCGCATGACGCCGGAACACCGGGAAGGCTTTATTGCATATGCGGAGAATCTTTCTGAGCGATTACTTCCGCAATCTGGAGAAGCAGTTCCTGACGGGAAGGGTCAAGCTCCCGCGCAATCCGAATAAGCTCGTGCTCCTGATTGTCAAGTTCGGTCTCATATGCGGAAGCGGAATTTCCGTCATTTTCCATGCTGTCAAAGCCCAGTTTGATTAACCGCTGGATTGCTTTGCTTTGCGTGGTAATTCTGCGATTAAAGCGGTATTCGTTCACCTTTTCCGCCAGTTCCGGGTCTAATGAAATGGAAAAACGCGGCTTGTTCGTCATGCCGTTCACCCCCTTAATTCACACTTATTATATCATAAAAGTTACACTTTGCGCAAGTTACAAGCTATATACCTGTTCCAAAAACAAACATGTATTTTTGTATATTTTGCCATATTGCGTCAGTGGTTCACTCATGCTATCATTAGTTAGTACACCACTGCTGGACTATTGTGGAGAGGAGGAGACAAAGTGACGCATTTGCCAAGGCTTCTTCTTTCGATTCCGCCCGACGTTGAAACGGCAATCGAAAGAATGAGAGCCATTCCTAAATTCAGTCGGATGCCTAAGTCGCAGGTGTGCTTGTACCTTATTCGTCTGGGAGCACAGCAACGGCAGGAGTGGACGCGCTTCCGGGAGGACGGCGCGGAGACGGAGACGAAGACATGACGCTTGGAGAGGAAATCCGAAATCTACGGGAATCGCAAGGAATGACGCGGCCAAGTCTTGCAAAAGCGTTGCGCTCTAGTAGCCGGCCCATTAACCCTTGCAAAGTGGATGACATTTACCTCTGGGAAAAAGGAGACGTGATTCCCACGCTCCAAGAGCTACAGGCGTTGGCGTATGAGTTAGGCCCGAGACCGGACGAGCGGTTTAGACGCTGGGAGGGTATGCGAAAGGAAGAGTACGCCGCCCGTATGGGGAAAGAGCCGGAATCGCGCTCGCCGCCCGTAACGCCGGAGCCGGAGCCGTCCGGGACGGTTGACCTGTGCATGACTGACGGCGGGGACTGCGTCCGGTTCGACGGCGCGAACGTTGAGGAAGCCGTGCGGCGGTTCCGGGAGTTTCTGGAGTTCCAGATTCTCCCGGGCGGCGGGGGCGCGGTGTTCGTCTCGTGGGCCGGGTATCCGAAAAACAACGCCGCCCGGACGGACGGCGCGAAGTAAGCGAAAGGGGGAGTTGTCATGGCTTTCAAGCTGACGCTGGACAAGGAGCTGTCCAAAGTTTTGACCGATGTCGTGTGCGAATACTCCAAAGGGACAAAGTACGGCGACGAGGATTTCGAGGCGGCGCATAAGCTGGTAGACCTCATTCTGACGGCGCGGGCCGACGCGCTCGACGAGTTTCCGCTGCCCGCTACGGTAGACCTGTGCATGACCGACGGCGCGGACTGCGTCCGTATCGACGGCTTAGACGCGGGGGCGGCGGCGCGACGGTTCCGGGACTTTCTGGAAGGCGAGGTTTTCCCGGGCGGCGGGGGCGCGGTGTTCGTCTCGTGGAACGGCAAAGCCGCCCGGACGGACGGCGCGGAGTGACGAAAGGGGGAGTAGCAATGGATAGCGCGCGGACGACGCGGGGGGTGATTCCCCGCTGGGAGCCGCACGAGGCGCACCGCTTTACGAAGCCGTATTCCCGCAGGCCGGGAAAATCGGAGTGGGGCGACGAGGGCGGACTTCTCAAGGGGTACGCGCCGAAAAGAGCCGCCGCCCGGACGGACGGCGCGGAGGAGTAAGCGAAAGGGGGAGTTGTCATGAAACATCAATGTCCGTCAGGCGATTTCGGCTGTCCGCATTACGATGAGGACACCGGAGCCTGTACGCTGGAAGACCCCGCGCACGAGTGCGACGACTACATGTATTACATGGGTTGCGAAGAGGAGTAAGCGAAAGGGGGCGGACACGACGAAGGGGCAT
>JAFSOM010000292.1 GCA_017447005.1 Oscillibacter sp. | reverse complement strand
TCTCGCCCCCGACGTTTCCACGACGGACGCCCCGGCGCCGTCCGCCTCGTCCTGCGGAGCCAACCGCGGAACCCTGCCCGGAAAGTGCGCCCCGATGGCCTTCCCCTACGTGCCCGTACAGGATAACAATCCCGTGCGCTACAGCCGGATGGAGGCCTTGGAGACCGGAACGTTGTTTCCCGGCTTGAATCTGCCGTTCAAAGAGGCGATTCAGAGGAGAACGCAACTAAATAATACCGCTCTTGTAGAATTAATGGCCCTTGACTTCGCCATTCAAGAGCTTGGATTGTACCTGACTACCCACGCGCACGACCAAGAGGCGTTACAGCTTTACTGGTCCTATGTCCAGCTCTCGAAAGAGGGACGGGAAAAGTATCAATCCATGTACGGCCCTCTGATGGAAACCGACCTCACCCCGGAGGACGGTTTCGTATGGCTCAATGACCCGTGGCCGTGGGATTTGGGAGGTAACGCGTAATGTTCGTTTATGAGAAGAAGCTACAGTACCCCGTGCGCATTCAGAACCCCAACCCCAAACTTGCGGCGATTATTATCTCGCAGTACGGCGGGCCGGACGGGGAGCTTGGCGCGTCTCTGCGCTATCTGAGCCAGCGCTTTTCCATGCCCTATCCGGAACTCAAGGGACTTTTAACGGATATTGGTACCGAAGAAACCGCTCCGCGTCCATAGAAATTCCGTCAGCTTTCCCGAACACGGAAAATCTTTCAACCGTCCGCGCCGCCGGAAAAGTTTCCGGTTTTTTTTTACGGTTCGCGTCGCCTGTCCTCCTCGACCGGCGCCGTGGAAAGGTAGTCGCAGAGAATATTGATGAACTCTCTCGGCGTCGGACGCTTTTCGAGGCGCTCTCCCGCCATCATGCTCAAAAGTTCCGGATTCCGCTTCCATATCCGCACAATCACATAACGGATTCGCGGGTCAATTACGTTAATATCGATGTGATACAGTTCTGAAATTCTCTGATAAACGCTCATAATGGAAAACCACGAGCGGTTTATTTTCTGCATGACCAGAAACACGGCGCAGGATGTCTCGAAAAAGCCCGACATGGTAGCTTTGACGCCTAAGCGATAAAGCGTATTGTGAATTTCCGTAATCAGCTCATCGATTTTCCATTCTCTCATGCCGCCGTTCCTTTCCACGTGCGTCGACTGTTCGCGCCGTAACGGAAGGTTTCCTTCGTATTACGCGCAAATTACGGTTTAACGCTTTTCCATGCGCGGAAGTTTCGGGAACAGGTTCAGCGTGAAACCGTCCGGACAAATCCGCCGACAGTCGGCCTCCTTTTGATAGATTGCCTTTTCTAAAATCGCCTTCAGCGTCCCGTTCTTTGCGACGGGCGTCAGCGTCTCGTAACCGTCCAGTATCCGCGTTTTCTCCCCGGCGACGCGGACAATGGGCGGTTCCGTTTCGGCGTCGTCTAACGCGCCTCTGTCGCGCTTCGCCCGTTCCAGACGCTCCGCGATAACGCGTCCGCGCTCCAGAAAGGTTTCGGCGTCGTACAGGCCGCGCTCCAAGAGGTCGCGTAAGTTATCCCTTTGCGTCTCCAACGCGGCGATTTCCCGTTCCAGTCTCGCCGCCGCCTGACGGCGTACCGCACGGAACGCCCGTTCATCCTGAACGCCCGCGTTTTCCGTCCCTGACAGCCGCCAGCCGTCCAGCCACGGACGCAGGGCCGCGATAATCCGCGCTTCCACCGTCGACAAATCCGCGCTTACGTTGTCGCAGTCGGGATTTGGACAAATCAGCGCCGCGCCGCCTTCCTTGTAAGGCCGCCTTTGCATACGCCGTCCGCACTTCCCGCAGACCATCAGCCCCGCCAATGGATTTTGTAGCGTCCGGGCGCTCCGCGTTGACGGCGTTCGTTTTCCGTTCATACGTTCCCGCGCCGCCTCGAACGTCTCCGGCGGAATCAGGGCTTCGTGACGCCCCGCCGCCAGTACGAGGCTTTCCCCGGAACGCGGACGGGAATCCGCCGTATGTCCGCCCTCCCGACGCTTCTTGACTTTGCGCCAGTTCCAGCGCAGTTTCCCCATGTAAACCGGATTGCGCAGAATCTCCCGTACCGTACCCGCCGACCACGCGCCGCCGCGACGCGTCGGGATTCGCAGGGCGTTCAGGCGGCGCGTAATCTCCGCGATTCCCGGACGTTCCGCGCCGTCGGGCGTCCGTTCGCCGTGGGCGTAGAGCGTGAAAATCAGTCGTACCGCCGGGGCCTCATCCGGGTTCGGGATGAGGATATAGCCCTTTTCGTCGGGCAGTTTCCGCCGCGCATAGCCGTAGGGCGGCACGGAGCCGACGTATTTGCCCTCCCGTACCGACGCCGCCCGCCCGCGCTGTAAGCGTCGGTTAATCGCCTTGTACTCCCTCCGGCTCATGAACAGTCCAAACTCAAAATATTCCTCGTCGGCCTCGTTCGCGGGGTCGTAAGTCTTGGACGGCGTGACGATTTTCGCGCCCGACAGCCGGAACGCCTCCGCCACGACGCCTTGGTCAATCGTATCGCCCCGCGCCAGCCGTTCCACTTCCATGACAAGAACGCCGTCCCATACGCCCGCCTCCACGTCCGCAAGCAGTCGCCGCATGACCGGACGCGCCGCGATGGTGTCGCCCGATACGATTTCCCGGTAAACCGCCGTCAGATTCAGCCGTAACCGCGCCGCCAGTTCCCGTAACGCGCTTTCATGCCGCGCTAAGGTCTCGCCTTCGCCGCGCCGTTCCGCTTCCATGTCGGCCCGCGATTTGCGCAGATACGCCACATAGTTTCCCGCTTTTCCGTCCATACCGGATTCCTCCCGTTATAGTCTGTCTCCGTACTATGACGGGTTCGCCGGATTGATTCCGCAGGAACGCGAAAAAATCCGCGCCCGACCCCATTTTTTCCGGCGGCTCCGACGAATAGAATATCAGGAAGTTCGAGAGACGCAAATCCGGATTGCGCCGTGAGTCCGGACTTCCGCGGTATGCCGAATCATGTTTATAAAGGAGAAATCCGTTATGTTGCACGTTAAGAAAATGACCGCCGCCGCGCTTGCCGCGCTGATGATTGCGGGCGCTGTCCCCGCGCTCGCTGATAACTATACGGCGGACGACGCCGGGGAAAGCGTTCCCGCGCAAGAGGAGACCGTTACCGAAAGCGCGAAAAAGTCTCATAAGAAACGCGCCAAATCGGAGGAAACCGACGAATCCGTAGACGCGACGACTGGGGCCACGACTTCCGCCCGTAAGAAACCCGCGAAAAAGTCGGCGGACAGCGAGGAAACGTCCGAAACCGGCTCCGACGCGTCCGCCAAGACGGGCAAACCGTCCAAGAAGCCCGCGAAGAAGTCCAGCGACGCCCAAGCCGCCGAAAGCGCCGACAATGGCGGCACGACGGAAACCCCGGCGACGGAACAGCGCGTAAAACCGTCCAGAAAGCCTTCCCGCCGTCCCGCCCGCAAGCCCGAAAAGAAGGCCGCTTCCGATACCGACGCTTCCGCCGATACCGCGTCCGAGACCGTCTGACAGTCCCGCGTTACTGCGCGAAAAACTGAATGAGCGTCTCCGAATTGCCGCCGACAGACTTTGCAACCTTCCTGAAGTCCGTCGGCGGCTTGACTGCGCCTCTGTAAAGTCTCTTAAACTTCCAGCGGCGTTACTGTAAAGTTTTTCAGCCTGTCAGCGCGGTCACTGCCAGTAATCCGTATGCTCCGTTACGCCCACGTCTTTGGCGTGGAATACCGGATTCTTCCCGGCTTTCTTCTGCGCGAGGTAGTCGTCCAGCGCACGGAAAGCCACGCCGCCCAGTATCACGCACACCGGGATATTGATAAGCGCCAAAATGCACTGAAAAATATCGGCGATGTCCCACGCAGTCCCCATTTTGGAAGTTATTAACTGAATAATTGCCCCGATAAAAATCAGAACCGCGCCAATCACGCGCACCGCGTTCATGAACGTGCGGGACGGCACGCGGCGAAGCATATACGCGAAACAGTTCTCGATGTAATAGAAGTTGCCCAACAACGTCGTGAACGCGAAAAGAAGCATTGCGACGGCGATAAAGATGGGTCCGGCCCCGCCGAAGGTCTTCAAGAGCGATTCCTGAATGAACGGCGCGCCCGCCAGTTCCGGCGCCGGGGTCACGCCCGAGCAGAGCGCCATGAACGCCGTAGCCGTGCACAACAGGAGCGTGTCAATGAACACGGACAGCATTTGCACGAGGCCCTGCTTGACCGGGTGCGACACGTCCGCCGCCGCCGCCGCGTTTGGCGCCGAGCCAATGCCCGCCTCATTCGAGTACAGGCCGCGCTTGAATCCCAACATCAGGCACGAGCCCATAAAGCCGCCGAAAATCGCCCGGAAGTTGAACGCGTCCGCGAAAATCAGGCCGAACATCGCCGGAACGTTGCGGATATTAATCATCAGGGCCATGAGCGCGAGCAGAACGTACAGCACGCCCATGCCCGGCACAAGGATTTCCGTCACTTGCGCGATACGTTTCCCGCCGCCTATCAGACAGTAGAGCGTCAACAGCGCAATCGCCCCGCCGATTATCACGGGCGTTTGGTTCGGCTTGTAGAACGCGAACCCCGAAAACGCCGATTGCAGATTATACGACGCCAGCATATTGTAGCCCACGCCGTAACAGGCGATAAGCGCCAAGGAAAAGACAATCGCCAAGGCCCGACTGTGCAACGCTTCTTCGATGTAATAGGCCGGGCCGCCGTAGCTCTGACCGTTGGGGTCGCGCTTCTTGTAGACCTGCGCGAGCGTCGATTCCACGAACGCCGACGCGCCGCCCAATATCGCCGTGACCCACATCCAGAACACCGCGCCTGGGCCGCCGATGCAAATCGCATTCGATACGCCGATAATGTTTCCCGTGCCCACGCGGGACGCCGTGGAAATCATCAGCGCGCCGAACGACGAGATTGTCGCGTCCGCGCTCACGGGCTTTTCCGATACCACCCGGATGGATTCGCCGAAGAGCCGGAACTGCGGAAACTTGAGCCGTACCGTGAAATAAACGCCGCCGCAGAAGAGCAGTAGGGCCAGCGGCCAGCCGGTCAGATAGAGCAGAAACTGATACATTCGCACAACACCTTTCCTCAATAGAAATACGGACGTTGACGGGCGTCCGTTTCCGGAAAACAGTCTGTTTTCCTCCTTTCCTTCGATTTTTCGCCAATAGTTTTTATAGTAATCCACGAAATGATTGCAAACATGGATTGACTATTTCAGAAAAAACGTTTATAGTGTTTTGCATGGAGAAAGGGGTGAAACTTTATACTGAGAAGGCTAAACATCTCTTCAGTATGTCATAATAATTGCTTTCCAGAAGTGACCTAGATTCCTAATTATTATGCGGGTTGAAATCAGTATAGCGCCTTAACGCGGAAAAGTAAAGGACAAATTTTCCCGCGCATGGAATCCGCCGCGAATCTGACGGCGCAATCTTCCGGGAAAACGGTAAAAAAACAGGCGTCCCGACGGCAAAAACGCCCCGGAACGCCTTTCGTTATTTCGCCTTATTCATTTCGCGGATTGTCCGCGCCGTTCGACGGGTTCAGGCGTTCGCCTCGTTGGCCCAGTCGTCAAAGAGCTTCATCGTGGCGTCGTAGGTCTTCTGGGACAGCTCCGGCAACGCGCCGCCCCACGCCTTTTCCGCTTCCGCGTAGCCCTTCTTGAACGCTTCCCGCATTTCCTCCGCTTTCGCCGGGTCTCCGCCCGTCAGCGCCTTGGCGTACTTGATGAAACGCTCGGATGTCTGCGTGACGCCCCAGTAGCCGTCCTCGGAAATGGACTGCTGCGCGGCGGCGCGGGTCTCGTCGTCCACTTGGAAGTTGCCGCTCGCAATCTGTTTCCAGATTCCGTCGCCCTCCGCGACCGTGATTCCCTGCTTGGAGAGCATGTCCTTGACAGTGGTCAGGAATCGCGCCTTCTGCTGTTCAAGGTCCGCTTTGAGCTGGTTGACAAGCTCCGTGTTCGGCTTGTAGGAAACCTGCTCCTGCTTTTCCGCCGTCTCGTAGGCGTCTACCTGCTTCTTTTCGGCCTGCGCCTCTTGCGCTTCCGCGCTCTCCACGGCGTTCGCCTTCTGCGCGTACTGCGCCGCCGACGCCGTCTGTACCGCCGGATTATATCCGACTCCGTTCATGTTGACGCTCATAATGGTACCTCCTTCGTAATTCTCCGCGGGTACGGATTGCCCCGCGCACAGGGATTCCTTTCCCTGCTTTTGTATAGTATACCATAAAAAGGCGCCGTTTGGGAAGAGGCTTTTTGAAATTTCCCCATAAATTTTTGTACTAAAACGCCAAGAGGCCGCCGACATTCCGCCGACGGCCCCGGATACGCGTCAAAACTTGTCCGTAGCGCGGGAAACCCAGCGCCCCGGAACACGCGTCAGTTCTGGAAACTGGAAATGCCGAACGTATTGACCATGGCATCCAGCTTGATTTTCGCCTTGCACAGCGGGCACTCGTGCGCGGCGGCGCTCATATAGTCCGGCAATACGCTGGAATCGAAAATCGTGGTGACGGGGAATCCGGCGCACTCCTTCGCACGGGCGAAAATCGAGCAGATTCCGACGGGGTTGCCATTGTAGTACCGGAGCACGTTTACGGCTTCCTGCGCCGTATAGCCCGTCGCCACGGACGCCGCCAATATCACGACATTCTTATTGGTAATCATGGGGGTGATGTTCTCGCGGAAAATCAATTGGCTTCCGACCGTGTGTTCCGGCGTGACGACGTAAATCTCATGGTTCGCGTTCATGTTGCGGTATCCGGCCCGGGTGAGTTCGCTGGCCATGCACGCGCCTATGACTTCCGTGCCGTCCAGACACAGAATCGTGTCCACAAGGGTGGAATGCTCGAATCTCCCGGCAAGTTCCATCGCCGCGTTCCGCGCCTCCGACAGACAGTATTTGGTCATGGTCAGGTCTACATAATAGTTGATGTGGCTGTGATTGGTGGCGAAATGCCCCGCCGCTACCCGGAGCGGAATAATCGTGTTAGGGTTCGGGTACTCAATAATCTGGACTGCCATAGAAGAAGTCTCCCCTTTCCTGATGTGTTTATAAGCGTCAATATTCTGTTTTGTAACTTTATTCTAACAGAGAATGGCGGATTTGTCAACTTTTTTGCATAAAATTCCTAAAGCAGGCCCTGCGGACTTCCGAAGATTGGAAGATATGCACAAGAAAGCCGTTTCCGGTTTGTGCACGTTTTTTCCCGTTCCGCCTTGACAGACTTGTTTAAACAAGATAAAATGACAGTATCTCTCAAAATATCCGGACAAATCGCCGTCCGGACAGCGCGGTTTTCATACGTGAGGAGGAATAACATGGGCAAGTTTACAGAGGACTCCAAGGAACTGCTCGCCGCAATCGGCGGAAGCGAAAATATCGCGGCGGTGTCCCACTGCATTACCCGTATGCGGTATGTGCTGATGGACCCCAAAAAGGCCGACATCAAACGCATTGAGCGCATTCCCTCCGTCAAGGGCACCTTCACGCAGGCCGGACAGTTTCAGGTCATCATCGGCAATGAGGTCGCCGACTTCTACGACGACTTTACCGCCGTGTCGGGCGTGTCGGGCGTCTCGAAAGACCAAGTGAAGAGCATGTCCAAGCAGAACCAGAACGTTCTGCAAAAGCTCATGACCTCCCTCGCGGAGATTTTCGCGCCGCTGATTCCCGCGATTGTCACGGGCGGCCTGATTCTGGGCTTCCGTAACGTCATCGGAGAAATGGCGATTTTCAACGGCGACACGCTGGTGAATCAAAGTCAGTTCTGGATGGGAATCTACAACTTCCTGTGGCTGCTTGGTGAGGCCGTGTTCCACGTCGGCATTCCCGTCGGCATTTGCTGGACGGTCATGAGAAAAATGGGCGGTACGGAAATGCTCGGCATTATCCTCGGTCTGACGCTCGTCTCCGGACAGCTTACCAACGCTTACGGCGTGGCGGCGGCCCTCGCGGACGGCACCATTAACCAGTGGGATTTCGGCTTTATCAAGGTCAACATGATTGGCTATCAGGCGCAAGTGCTCCCCGCGATTCTCGCCGCGTTCACGCTCGCCTACTTTGAACGCTTCTTCAAGAAAATATCGCCGAAAGTCGTGTCCATGATTGTCGTGCCGTTCTGCTCCCTGCTCTGCGCGGTCATGGCGGCGCACTTCGTACTCGGGCCTATCGGCTGGAAAATCGGCGCGGTCATTTCCGATGTCGTCTATGCCGGTATCAGCGGTTCCTTCCGCGTACTATTCGGCGCGGTGTTCGGCTTCTTCTACGCGCCCCTCGTCATTACCGGACTGCACCACATGAGCAACGCTATCGACTTGCAACTCATCGCCGGGTCGCAAGGCTCCGCGCACCCCGGTACCATGCTCTGGCCCATGATTGCCCTTAGCAATATCGCGCAAGGCAGCGCCGTACTCGGCATGATTGCCCTGCAACGTAAGAGCGCCCGCGCTCAGGAATTGAACATCCCCTCCTGCATTTCCTGCTATCTGGGCGTCACGGAACCCGCGATGTTCGGTATCAACCTCAAATATGTGTTCCCGTTCATCTGCGGCATGTGCGGCTCGTGTATCGCGGGTATCATCAGCACCGCGACCAGCGTCACGGCCACCGCGATTGGCGTCGGCGGTCTGCCCGGCATTCTCTCCATTCGTCCGGAGTACATGGCCTCTTTCGCGCTCTGTATGCTTATTGCCATTGTCGTGCCGTTCGCGCTGACTTACGTCGTCGGACACCGTAAGGGCCTCGACGCCGAAGCCGCCGCCGAAGCGGAGGCCGAACGCCTTGACGCGGAAGCCGCCGTATTCGACGCCGAAGCGAAAGCCGCCCATGCGCCTATAGACTTCAAGGCCTTCCTGACGGGCAAAACCGTCGCCATTGAGGAAGTCCCCGACGCCACTTTCGCCGAAAAGGTTCTCGGCGACGGCATTGCCATTGAGCCGACAAGCTCCGTACTCTTGGCCCCCGCCGACGCTACCGTTTCCCAAACCATGGACGGAAGCAATCACGCGCTGGGTCTCACGCTCCCCAACGGCATTGAAATTCTTCTGCATATCGGACTTGACACCGTGGGCATGAACGGCGACGGATTCCAGATTCATGTCCGGCGCGGTCAGCGCGTCAAGGCGGGCGACCAGTTGATTACGTTCGACCCCGTGAAAATCAAAGCCGCCGGACATCCTCTCATTACCATGATGGTTGTCACCGACGACGGCGGCTATGAGAAATTCAACTTCAATCCCGGACAGGATGTGCAGGCCGGAAGCGGCGTTGTCGGTCACGCCCAATAAGGAAAACGCATTCCGGCGCTTATCATTATAAAGACAGTTACGGCGAAAAGCGCGAACCTGTCGCCGGGAACCGCCAGAAGCGCCGTAACCGTCTCTAACAATGTAGTATAACGCAAAGCGCCGATAAAATCAAAACAAATTTGCGGGCGTCCGGCAATCGCGGCGCACAGGGGAGGCGTCAACGCTTCCCCTCTTTACTAAAAACAGGAGGCTTTCTGATGAATTCTAAAAACAGCGTCGTTTATCAAATCTACGTCAAATCTTTCTGCGACAGTAACGGCGACGGTATCGGCGACCTCAACGGCATTCGCTCCAAACTGCCGTATCTGAAAAGTCTCGGCGTCGATTATATCTGGGTGACGCCCTTCTACCCTTCCCCGATGTTCGATAACGGCTATGATGTCGCCGACTACTGCGCCGTCAATCCCCTGTTCGGGACGATGGCCGACTGCGAGGCCATGATTGACGAGGCGAACCGTCTGGGCATTGGCTTTATGTTCGATATGGTGTTCAATCACACCTCATGGGACCATGAATGGTTCCGGAAAGCCCTCACGGGCGACCCGGAATATATGGACTATTACATCTTCCGCGACGGCGTCAACGGCGGCCCCCCGCTGGACTGGACTTCTAGTTTCGGCACGCCCGCATGGGAGTATGTCCCGGCGCTGGATAAGTGGTACCTGCACCTATTCGACAAGTCACAGCCCGATTTAAACTGGGAGAATCCGAAAGTCCGGGAAGGCCTGAAAAACGTTATACGCTTCTGGAAAGGCAAGGGCGTCAAGGGCTTCCGCTTCGACGTGTTCAACCTCATTTCCAAGCCGGAACATCTGGAACAGTGCGGCTCCGGAAGAGGCATTAACTACTGCAAGGACGGCCCCCGTATTCATGAATTTATCCGCGAACTCGTCACCGATACCGGCATTGACGGCATGGTAACGGTCGGCGAAATGTCCTCCACGACGCTGGAAAATTGTATCCGCTACTCCAACCCCGCGAACCGCGAACTGTCCATGTGCTTTAACTTCCATCACCTGAAAGTGGACTACAAGAACGGCGACAAGTGGACGCTCATGGAACCCGACTGGAACGCGCTCGGTCAGCTTTTCCGGGAGTGGCAAGAGGAGATGTCCAAACAGGGCGGTTGGAGCGCCGCCTTCTGGTGTAATCACGACCAGCCGCGCATTGTCTCCCGTTTCGGCGATGAGGGCGCGTACTGGAAGCAGTCCGCAAAGATGCTCGGCACGTTTATTCACCTCCTGCGCGGCACGCCGTATATCTATCAGGGCGAGGAAATCGGCATGACCAACGCCCATTTTACCAGCATTGAACAGTATAACGACGTTGAGAGCGTCAACTACTACAAGATTCTCTTGGAACGCGGCGTATCGGCGGCGGACGCGCTGGAAGTCCTGCGCCAGCGTTCCCGCGACAACGCCCGCACGCCCATGCAATGGAATGCGCAACGCAACGCCGGATTCACCGACGGCGCGCCTTGGTTGGAAGTCCCCGATAATTACCGCTCCATTAACGTGGAAACGGAAGAAAGCGACCCCGATTCCATCCTGAACTATTACCGCGAACTTGTCCGGCTCCGCAAAGAGCTTCCCGTTATCGCGGACGGCGAAATCCGTTTCCTGCAAACGGGCGACAAACGCGTATTCGCCTATGAACGCGCCCTCGGCAGACAGCGTCTGACCGTCGTCTGTAATTTCAGCGGCGACGAGCGGAACGCGTCATTCGCCGACGCCCCCGGCGCGGAATCCGGGACGGTTCTTCTTGCCAACGGCCCCAAAGACCAAATCGAACGCCTCCAGAACGGCGTTTTGAAACTGCGTCCCTATGAGGCCTTCGCCATTCTGCGCGAATAATTTGTTCCTGTGAGGCATTCGCCGTCCTGCGCGGATAATTCCTTATGAGACGTTCGCCGTCTATCTTGCGCGGATAATCCGTCACGCCGCCGCATACATCCTCTTCGGGAGGTGACAGCGGTGTCCGTTACGCTCGAACAGACGATAGGAAATTCCGTTATTCGTATCCATGACGACTGTTGCCGGGATACGTCGGAAGAAACCGTGCGGGAAATCCTGAAACGCGTCTCCGCTTACGTCCACGCGGAAATGAAGCCCCCAAAGGCCGATTATCCCCCCGCGCAATCCTAAACCCGTTACCGATAAGGCTCCGGCGCGGATGAGTTGGGACATTTGGAAATGGTAGGAACCATTGTGCACCAACTCACCCGCAATCTGACGGAAGAGCAAATCAAGCAAGCCGGTTTTGACGCCTATTTTGTCGACCATACCGCCGGCGTATATCCGACCGCCGCTTCCGGCTTTCCGTGGTCAGCCGCTTCCATGCAGGTCAAAGGCGACCTTATCGCCGATTTGACGGAAGACCTCGCCGCGGAACAGAAAGCGCGGGTAACTTATGATAATATCCTCCGGCTCTCCGATGACCCCGACGTGAATGACGTAATTCGTTTCCTACGTGCGCGGGAAATCGTACACTTCCAGCGCTTCGGCGATACGAACCATAACAATTTAAGTGGATTCTACCACAGAGCAGGTGTCGGGGCAAGCTGTCCCGACGTATTTTTGTCGATTACAGTCGATAGTTTTCGTTTTCAACACTTGATTGTCTTCCGTAGATGTGATATACTGTCCCTCAAAGGAGTGTGACGCGTCATGATTCAACGGGAATCCTATATGCAACAAATCCGGCCTTTTATCAACGGAGAACTTGTCAAAGTGCTGACAGGCATTCGTCGTAGCGGCAAATCCGTCATGCTGGAACTCATTCAACAGGAACTTCTTGCTTCTGGTGTTAGTCCCAAACAGTTTATCATCCTCAATTTCGAGAAAATGGAGAACGCCGGACTTTGTACCGCCGAAACATTGCACAGTGAAATTCTGAAACGCGCCTCCGCTGTCACGGGTAAGGTCTATCTGTTCTTCGATGAGATTCAGGAAGTTACCGACTGGGAGAAATGCGTCAATTCCTTACGGGCTACTTTAGATTGCGACATCTATCTCACTGGCTCTAACGCAAAACTGCTGTCCGGTGAACTGGCTACCTATCTTGGGGGGCGTTATGTGGAGTTCGTCATTTATCCGTTTTCCTTTTCGGAGTTTTCGGAACTGTACAAGCAAATCTTTCCTGACGCCTCACAGTCACGGACGTTTCAAACCTATCTCACAGTCGGGGGTATGCCATATCTGGGTAACTTACGATATGAAACGGAACCGTGCATGAGATACTTGGAGGATTTGTATAATTCCGTGGTACTCAAAGACGTTGTGAAACGAAACCATGTCCGGGACGTGGATTTGTTGGAGCGAATCATTGCCTATGTGATGGCGAACGCCGGGACGGTCTTTTCGGCGACCTCTATCGCAAAGTTCCTGAAAAACGAACGCCGGACAGTATCCACCGATACGGTACTGAACTATGTCAAATACTGCAAGGACGCCTACTTGGTTTATCAGGCCAGCCGGGAGGACTTGCAGGGCAAGCAGATTTTATCCACGAACGAGAAATACTATATTGCTGACCACGGCTTACGGGAAGCTGTCTTTGGAGCCAACAGAAGGGATATTAACCTCGTACTGGAAAATATTCTCTACATGGAGATGTTGCGCAGGGGATATAAGGTAACGGTAGGCAAGCTCGGCGAACGGGAAGTTGATTTTGTCTGTGAGAAGCGCGGGGAAAAGCTCTACGTGCAAGCGGCCTATCTGCTTGCCTCAGAGGACACTATCCGCAGGGAGTTCGGAGCCTATGACGGAATCCGTGACAACTTTCCAAAGTACGTTGTGACAATGGACGAGCTGGACTTTAGCCGGAACGGAATCAAGCACCGGAACATCCGGGACTTTCTGACGCAATCAGAGTGGACTTGACGTAAGAAATAGCGTCAGGGCAGACGCCCCGATGCTATTATATATTCCACTCGATTTTAGTGGAGCCGTCCTCCGAGATTATGATTCTATGTATCATAATCATAGCAACGGCTTTCTTTCGCTGGTAATCAGCGGTCTTCCAAGACTTCGCCAGATTCACAACGACGCTTGTTTCATCCCCACGGCTTTTCAAATCCTCCATGCGCTCATACAACGCCAGCTTATCCCTTTTTAACTGCGCGGCCTTCTGATTCGCAAGAGCAAGCAAATCATCATTGAACCCACCCGCCAGCATGGTATCCAATAGTTGACTCTCCTGTTTTTCGATAACCTTTATCTTCAGTTTCAGTTCGTTGACTTCTGCGGAATCGCTCTTTCGCATCGTGCGCATCGCGCTCTTTAATTCGGACAGCTTCGCGGAAATGCAGTCGTATACCATGTTCTCCAAATCTTCGGCATAGATTGAGACTTTCGGCCCCGTGCAGATTTTCTTATGGGACTTTCCTGTGCAGTTGAAATAACGCCGTATTTCGCCGCTTTTGTTAATTTTTCCCTTGATAGTAGTCATGGTATGGCCGCATTTCTCACAGACAACCTTCCCGGCCAGCCAGCTTGTGGGATTGCTGTAACTGTTCGTAATCTGTCGGTTCTTCTCCAACTTGCGCTGACATTTGAGCCAGATGTCGGAATCTATCAGGCCGGGATGGGTCAACAGTACCAGCTTCATGTCAGACCAGTCAGGATTCCCCCGCTTATGCTTCGTGCGCCCGTAGAGTTGCGCCCCATATTCCCCGGTGAATATAGAAACGTCCGTTGCTATCTGTACGCCGCGCCGCTCGTAGTAGTCGTATACCTCCGAATCGGCCTTGACGTAAATGGGATTTTTCAAGAGCGTGGAAAGTTTCGCCGTCGTCCAGTGGCTTCCGTTCAACGGGTTCTTGTCCTCCGCTATCAGAATATCCAGTAGACGCCGTAAGGACACGTTTTCCTGCGCGTAAACCTCGAATATATAGCGAACTTGCGCCGCCTCGGAGGGTATCGGATTCAGTTTCTTGGTCTTGACATTGTGAATCACTGCCGGGACTAACTCAAATCCATAGGGCTGTCGGCCCCC
>JAFSOM010000291.1 GCA_017447005.1 Oscillibacter sp. | reverse complement strand
GTATTCATATTCCCGGACGCGCAGACATGGCGCGCACGGACGTATTCCGGGCGGACACCAGCAGCGTTTGGGTACGCTGATTCGCCCGAATCCGGCCTCATCCTGAAACATCAGACGGACTTTCTTTTCCGGTTCCTTTTTGTAACTATTCAGTCGGGGCAGGGAAAAGGACGCCGTAAGCGTTGCCCAAAAAGGCATCCTTTACAGCGGAAAGGACATTGATTCCGTGTTTCTTAACGGAACCGATAAAAGACATTATGGTAGCGAAATCGTCAGCGCCGGATACGGTTCGCATACAGCCGCTGACTTTTCCCTTGACTTTCGCCATACGGAGACTTTGTTCGGCGCGGTTGTTCGTGAACGGTACGCGGAAATCCTCAAGAAAGAGGAGCGCCTCGTCCCGATGTTCCCTCAGACGGTCAATAAGACAGCGGACTTTTCCTCTGGCAACTCTTCCGCGTTTTCCGGGCTGACGGACAGGAAGCGGATTGTCTCCGGCGGCCCGTTCGAGAATCGCGTCATAACGCGTCCGAAACGCCCGTATGGTTTCGGGCGGCAAAGCGGACGCCCCGGCGCGCATGGCTTCGTTGCGGGCGTGAGCCATCTCCCGCAAAAGACCGCGCAACTCTTCCGCCCACGCCTGTTTCGGGTCGTTTTCATAGATTCCCTTCAGTTCCCGCAGAATATGCGCGTTGCAAATTGCGTGAGAAAGGCTGGGGAACTGCCAATAGGCCCCCAGACAGTCGCTCACAAGGATTCCCCGATATTCCGGGAGAAATCCGACCGAGCGCATCCCTTCCGCGCCGCGCTTTTCCTGAACGGATAAGAAAGTAAAGTCCCCGTTACAGACGGAATGAAGCCAGCATGTCTTCCCGTTGACGCGAAATCCGGTCTCATCGCCGTTGTTGACCGGACTTTTCAAAAGCTCGTCAAAGACCGCCCGCGTCGTTCCGCTTACCTTGCGGGCCAGTTCCCTGACCGTCGCGGAAATCGTACCCGTACAAACGGGAAGCCCTAACGCCGCCGAGAGGAAGTCATGGATTCTCTGAACGCTCATCATCCCTTCCGCGTTGAGCGTCGCGGCCAGCGCTTTGATTCCCGCTCCGTACTGTACGCTCGAAGCGATTCCTTCCGGAAACTTCCCGGATACGACCGCTCCGCCTCTGCGCGGGCAGACGTAAGATTCCTGATAATGCCGTCTCAATACGACGTTCATTTCCGCGTCGATTTCATTCCGGACAGCGCCCGGCGCCACCTTGGCGCAAGAACCGAAAAGCGGACATCCCGCGCATTCTTCCGGCCTGTGCGCCACATCCTCAATTCTCTGCGTTTTCGGCATTTTCAGTCCGCCTCCCGGATGTCCCGGCTGCGCTCCCGGCTTGCGTCCCGTCTTTTCCCGGTTACTGACCGGACGCGCCTTGCGATACCCGTCCGAGGAAGGCGGCATGGAACTGTTTTGCGAGTTTTTACCCAAACGCTCTTCCAGTTCTTTGATTCGCGCCGACTGCGCCATGATGACGGCGTCCTTTTCTTCCAGAAGTTTGCGCGTTTCGGCGAGTTCCCGTTCCAAAACGCTGATTCGTTCCATGAGCGCGGCTATGATTTTATCGTAACTCTCCGTCATACTCCGCGCCCCTTTCGTTGTTTCTTTCCTCTAATTCTACCATAAGTTTGCGTAATATGTGTAAACTTTTTGAAAACTTTCCTTATATTCCCGATTTGTTGCGCTCTATTCCCCTGACTGAATAGTTACGAAAATTTCGCTCTTTTTAGAGCAAAATCAAAACCGAAAGGGGAATGGAATGAAAGAACTGAACAACATAAAAATCATTGCCGTTGACCACGGTTACGGCAACATCAAGACCGCGAACACGGTGACGCCCACGGGCATTACCGCCTACGACGCGGAACCCGCCTTTTCCGGCAATATTCTGGTATATGGCGGCGTCTACTACCGCGTGGGGGAAGACCACAAGGAATTTGTGGCTGACAAGGCCACGGACGAGGATTTCTACCTCCTGACCCTCGCGGCGGTGGCGCGTGAATTGAATATCGCTGGCGTCCGTGAGGCGGACGTTCACCTCGCCGCAGGGCTTCCCATGACATGGATTCGGCGTCAGCGCGAGGACTTCCGCACCTATCTGCTCCGCAACGCGGATGTGGCGTACCGCTTCAACGGCAGGGAATACCGCGTCCGTTTTGTCGGGTGCAGTCTGTTTCCGCAGGGCTACCCCGCGATTCTCAACCATTTGAGCAGTCTCAGAGGGACGAATCTTCTGGTTGATATTGGAAACGGCACAATGAACGTCGTGCGCCCGGATAGGGCGTTGAATAAAGTAGCGTAAGGCGCTACCCCGCAGGATAACG
>JAFSOM010000290.1 GCA_017447005.1 Oscillibacter sp. | reverse complement strand
GCCTTATATTATACGTCGGCGGCGCGGAAAGTCAATCGGATTTTCCGAGGCGGCGGAGCGTGTAGGTCTGTATAGGAATCGCGCACAGGAGCGTGAGGAAATCGGCGACGGCTTGCGTAACCTGTACGCCCGTAAGACCGAGGAAGCGCGGGAGGACGAGTATCAGCGGGATAAAGAACATCCCCTGACGGGCCGTCGCCAGAAACGTCGCCGGGACGGTTTTCCCCATCGTCTGCAACATCATATTGCTCATGACAACCCAGCTTTGGGCGCAGAGCGTGACGCACTGGAAGCGTAACGCGGTCGCGCCGATAGCGATAACGTCGGGGTCGTCGCGGAAACGGGCGACGACGGCGGGGGCGAATAGAAAGCACAACGCGCCGATAACGAACAGGAAACAGGCCGACACGCGGAACGAAAACCAGAAGCCGTCCTTGACGCGCTCATAGCGTTTGGCGCCGTAGTTGAAGCCGCAGACGGGTTGAAAGCCCTGTCCGAAGCCAATCATAGCCGCCGCGCAGGAGAGCATGACGCGCTGTACAACGCCCATAGCGGCGATAGCGGCGTCGCCGTAAGGCCCGGCGGCGCGGTTGAGGCATATGGTAGCGATGGAGCCGAGGCTTTGCCGCGCCAGTGACGGCAATCCGCCTTGCGCGATAGCGGCGTAGTAGCGCCAATGGAACTGTACGCGGCGCGGTTCGATACGGAGATTCCCGCCGCGGAAACAGCCGTAGAGCAATAAACTGAAGCTGACGAACTGACTGATAATCGTCGCCCACGCCGCGCCCGCGATACCGAGCCGGAACGTAAAGATAAAGAGCGGGTCGAGGCCGATATTGAGCACGGCGCCGCTGGTAATGCCCGCCATGCCGTAGACCGCGCTGCCCTGAAACCGGAGTTGGTTATTGAGCACGAGCGAGGCGGTCATCCACGGCGCGCCGAAGAGTATCACGCGCAGATAGGCGCGGGCGTAGGGCAATATCGTATCGGTGGAGCCGAGGAGCACGGCGAGCGGCGTCAGAAAAATTTGACCCAGTACGCAGATAACAAGCCCGGTCACGAACGCGGCGAAAAGTCCGGTAGCGGCCATATTCAACGCGCTTTCGGCGTCATGACGGCCTAGAGCGCGGGAGATATAGTTTCCGCTGCCGTGCCCGTAGAAGAAGCCCACAGCCTGTATGATAGCCATCATAGAGAATACGACGCCCACGGCGCCCGTCGCGCTGTTGCTTTTGAGCATTCCCACGAAAAACGTATCCGCCATGTTATAGAACGCCGTCACGAGCATACTGATAATGCACGGAACCGCCAAGCGGCTAATCAATCGTCCGACAGGTTCCTCCGTCATTTCACGGAATTTCCGTTCCTGTTTGCCGTCCATAGAAGCGCGTCCCTCCTTTTCGATTCCTCTGTTATCGCATATATCATATCACGGCGGGCGGCGAAAGAAAAGCGTTTTTTTGATTGCTTTCCCGAAAATCGCGCAAAGCGTAAGGCGCGGCTTGTGGAAAACGGCGCTTGACAGCGATAGGCCTTTTGCGTATAATACGTGACAACCTGTCATATTATGACAACCTGTCATATCTTGTCGGAAAAGGGAGTGGTTCGATGTGCAAGGAGACGTTTCTCCGACTGCCCGAGGAGAAACGCACGCGCATTCTTAACGCCGCGTGGGACGAGTTCACAACGGTTTCGTTCGCCAACGCGTCCATTAACCGTATCATCCGCGCCGCCGGGATTCCCCGCGGGAGTTTCTACCAGTACTTTGAGGACAAGGACGACCTGTTCCACTACCTCATGGCGCAAATGAGCGAACACTTGAACGCGCATTACAAGCGACTGCTCCGGGAGGCCGACGGGAATCTGTTCCGCTCCGCGCTGATGAATTACGACCGCTTCCAGTCCGAACGGGCGACGCTTCCCTTTGACCGCTTTATCAGTCTTGCGCGAATCAATCCCGGGATGGATTTGGAGGCCCTCGGACGCGGCTATCATCCCGACAAGTCGAAAATGATTGCGGACTTTCTGACGGAAATCGACAAAAGCCCGTTCCGGCGTCAGGATACGCCCTTTCTGACGAACGTCTGCTGTATGGTTGGAATGTGTCTGTTTGGCCTCCTGATGGACAGCATGCTCAACCCCGGACGCGAAGCGGAAAACCGTCAGGAACTGTTGGAGGCGCTGGACATTCTGCGGCGCGGAAGTTACAGCGAAGAAGCCTTGCGGGACGCGGAAAGCATAGACGAAACGCCCTTGCGGGACGCGGAAAGCGCGGACGAAACGCCCCCGCGCCCGGAAACTATGGAGGACATCACGAAAGGAGGCCCAATGTGAACGGGAAACAATTGCTTGCGCTACTGCTTACGGCGTCCGTAAGCGCGGCGGCGTTGTCGATAGCGGCGAACGGCGACGTAACGGGGCCGGCGCCGAATCCGGCGGACTTGCCCACGGCGAACGCGTGGACGGAAGCCGAAACCGTCGCGCCCGAAGCCGATACCGTCGAAAGCGACGCCGTCCAAGCCTATACCTATGAAGCGGAGAACATCAGGACTTACGCCGACGAAGCGGAAACCGTCAACGCCGACGCCGTCGAAAGCTATGACGCCGAGGCCGCCGAAGCGGAGAGCGTCGAAAACGATACTGTTACGCAAGCGGACGCGTTCGCCGCCGCGCAATACGACACCGTCACGGGACAGTGGACGCTGGCGGAACTGGCCGCTATGGACGCGCCGCCCGTCATCGGCGACCCCCAAGGCGACGCCGCTTTGGAACGTCAGTGGCGCGTACTGCGCGACGCCCTCGTAAACGCGCCGCCTGATAGCGACCCGGACAGCGTCCTTTCCGCCGCGCTGGAATCCCTCAACGCCGCCGGAGAAACCGCCCTATCCGCCGCCGGAGAAGCCGCGCCGGACGCCGCCGGAAAAACCGCGCCCGCCGCAGACGGCCCCGCGCTCACCGGAGACCCCGTCGCCGACGCGCCCATCATCGCCGAATGGAACGCCGCCCACCCCGCGCCGGAAGTCCCGGAGACGCCGGAGGCCGTCACAGACCCCGCCGACACGCCCGAAGCCGCCCTGATAGCCGGTCCCGACGACGGCGGCGCCCGTCCGGAACGCAAACTCGATAAGAACGAACAGCGCGACGCCAAAAAGCGGGAACAGATTGTTCAGAG
>JAFSOM010000030.1 GCA_017447005.1 Oscillibacter sp. | reverse complement strand
GCTATAGTGCTTGAGGTAATTATACTTATTATTCAGTGGATACTAATGTAAGTGGATGACGTTTTAATGCTAAACTGGAGCTGTCTTTAAAGACAGCTCCACTCTTTTCTATCTGATTTCCATAACGATATGGAATCAATTTTTTTTTGCAAATTCTAACTCAATGATATTATGCCAAACGTCGGTTGGGGCTTTAACAAGGGAGAACATATGGAAGAACGGGAAGTAACGCTTGCGGAGGTACTGGAAGCGCGGGAACGTCGGGCGGCGCGTCAGAGCGAACTGCTTGACGAATATCATACGCCGCTGGTGTCGTTCAGTATGAATATCGCGGGGCCGATAAAGAACAACGCGCTGATACGGCGGGGTTTTCGGCTGGGGGAATCGCGCTTACGCGGTCAACTGGCGCGTGTCGGGGCGCAATGCGTCCGCGCCGAACGCGTCGATTTGCCGTCCGGCTGTGAGGGGCTGTACGTCGTGGACATAGACGCCGCGACATTGAAAACGCTGACAGAAGAAATTGAGGACTACGGCGACATCGGACGCCTGTTTGACATGGACGTACTTTCGCCGGACGGCGTCAAGTTGGAACGGGCGCTCCCGCGTCGCTGTCTGATTTGCGGCGGGGAGGCCAAAGCCTGCGCGAGCCGTCGTATTCACACCGTCGCCGAATTACAGGCGAAAACGAATGAGATTTTACAATCCGCGCTGGACGTATACGACGCCGAAACCGTGGGGAATCTGGCTTGCCGCGCCCTGCTGTACGAAGTCTGCGTGACGCCGAAGCCGGGACTTGTCGACCGCGACAACAACGGCAGTCACGCCGACATGGACATCTACACGTTTCTGCGGAGCGCGTCGGCGCTGGAGCCGTACTTCACGGAGTGCGCCCGTACCGGACGGCGTACCGCCGGACTTGCGCCCCGGGAGACGTTCAAAACATTACGCCTTGCGGGAAAAATGGCGGAAGGCGTGATGTTATCCGCGACGGGCGGCGTCAATACGCATAAAGGCGCGATATTTTCTATGGGCCTTGTCTGCGGCGCGGCGGGACGCCTTGACCGTGACGTGTGGAAGTCGCCGGAGCGCGTACTGTCGGAGGCGGCGGAGATGGTCAAGGGCCTGTCGGAACGCGAATTTTCCGCGCTGACGCCCGGGAACGCCGTCACGCACGGGCAAAAGTTGTATCTGCGTCACGGCGTGACGGGTATCCGGGGCGAGGCTGAAGCCGGATTCCCCGCCGTCCTGCGATACGGCTTGCCCGTACTCGATAACGGCCTTGCAATGGGGAAATCACCCGACGAAGCGGGCGCGGCGGCGTTACTGTCCATGCTGGCGCGTACCGTTGACACGAATATGCTTGCGCGGAACGGCGGCGACATCCCCGAAGGCGTCACGGCGGAGTTGTCCGCAACGCTGGACGCCAATCCCTACCCCGATACCGAAACGTTACGCAAACTCGACGCGGAATTTATACGCCGGAACTTATCGCCGGGAGGAAGCGCGGATTTGCTGTCGCTGTGCTGGATGTTGCGCTTTTTGCGGGAGGAATCATAATGTCTTACGCTATCTCGGAAGTCAGGCCGACGGACAAGCGCGGGCTTGCGGAGGTCGACGCGCTCTTGACAAGAGAGGGTATCCGCCGCGACAACAATCTTGACTACACTTGCGCGATGTACGACGACGACTACCGCGCAATCGCTACGGGGAGTTGTTTCGGCAATACGTTGCGCTGTTTCGCGGTCGGCGGCGAACATCAGGGAGAGGGACTGCTGAACGAAATCGTCACGCATTTGTTGCAAGTACAGTCCGAACGCGGGAATTTTCATCTGTTCCTGTACACGAAACCGGATTCCGCGAAATTTTTCGGGGATTTGGGCTTTCACGAAATCGCCCGGGTCGAACATACGCTGGTATTCATGGAGAACCGGCGCGACGGCTTCGCAAGTTACCTGCGGGCGCTGGAAAACACAAAGCGTCCGGGCAAATCGGCGGCGCTCGTCATGAACGCCAACCCCTTTACGCTCGGACACCAATACCTGACGGAAACCGCGTCGGCGGCCTGCGATACGCTCCACGTTTTCATGGTTAGCGAGGACGTGAGCCTGATACCCTACGCCGTGCGTAAGCGGCTGATACAGTCGGGCACGGCGCATTTGCGGAACGTTATCCTGCACGACAGCGGGCCGTATATCATCAGCAACGCGACGTTTCCGAGTTACTTTCTGCGCGACGAAACCGCCGTTATCGAAGGTCAGGCGCGGCTTGACCTACAGGTATTCGTAAAAATCGCCGCCGCGCTGGGCGTCACGGCGCGTTACGTCGGCGAGGAGCCTACCAGTGAAGTCACGGGACTTTACAACAAGATAATGCAAGCGGAACTTCCCAAGGCGGGCGTTGACTGCGTGGTGATAGCGCGGAAACAGTCGGGCGGGCGGGCGATTAGCGCCAGCGCGGTACGGCAGTTGATACAGCGCGGCGAACTCGACGCCCTGCAAGCGTTGTTGCCCGCGAGCGGTTACGCGTACTTTACCAGTCCCGACGCCGCCCCCGTGATTCAACGTATCCAAAACGCCCCCGACGTTGCGCACTATTGAACGTTAGCGATACTATCTACGTATTACGCAGGTAGTATCGGGAAACGCTAGGTTATCTATTCGAGCCTTTGTTGGAACGCTGACGCTTATCAATTTTTTGCAACCCGCGAAAGCCAAGCCATCAATGAAGGTTACACTGTCGGGAATACTAACATTTGTCAACATTGCGCAATTCTCGAAAGCGCGCATTCCAATATGTGTCACCGTGTCAGGAATGTCAACGCTTGTTAGCCCCATGCACTCTCTGAAAGTACAACCTTCGATAGAAGTTACACTATTTGGAATATTAACATTGAACAGTCCCACACAATGATTAAAGGCCCAATCTCCAATGGAGGTTACGCTGTCAGGGATGTTAACGCTTATTAGCTTTTTGCAATCATGGAAAGCAGAATTTCCAATGGAGGTTACGCTGTCAGGGATGTTAACGCGTATTAGTCCTATATGTGCCGCAAAAGCACCATCTGCAATCATTGTGACGCCTTTTTGAATATTTACACGGGAAATAGTCTTACGTCTCTTTCCCCAAGGACTACTGTAGTCCCATAACATCCCTAGTATATATTTCCTACAATCCGACATAGCGCCGTTTCCAGAGATAGTCAAGACGCCGTTTTCATCCAGCGTATACGTTACGTTGTCGCCTTGTTCGCCACATTTGCCACTTTCGATAATCTTCGCAGGTAGCGTTTGCGGTTGTGTCACGACAGGCGGCGGTTGCGTTCGGCCTAAAGTATCAGCAATCGCGTTGACAAGTTCCGTTGTCTGCGCGTTTTCCGGCGTGTCTCCGCCGTAGGGAATGTTGATGTGCCCAAAATAAAACTTCAGGGTCTTGTTCTTCTCAAAATCTCCCACTTGAAACGGAAACAGCGCGATATGTTTTTCTCCGTATGCGCATTGTATTTCACTGCGCACGTAAGAATTGCGTTTCTTGGAATCTTCATTCGCTTGCTCGTCCCAAAGAAACACAAACGCCTTGGAAGATTCAATTTCCGTCACAATGCGCTCGACAAAATCAACGGGCGCGGCGTTTTGCGTGTCGTACCAACAGGAAACACCCCGGTTTTCCAGTTCCCCGGCAATCCGGCGCACTAACGCCGACGCCCCCGGCGACCTGTGATAACTGATGAACACGTCCGCCACGTTCGACGCCTCCTTTCCCGTTACGCTGTCCCCCCTACTTTACCACATTTCCCGCGCCGTGTCCACCGTTTTTTCGACGCCTTCCGTAAAGGCTAGGCCGTCGCAAATTCGCCCTCATCCGGCGCTGCGCGCCACCTTCCCCCGTCTACGGGGGAAGGCAAAACCTGTCAGCGGAATCTTTGAAAACTTTGCGGGATTGCGACAAAGTCGCCCCCCGGAACGGGGGGAGATGTCGCCGTAGGCGACAGAGGGGGGCGACAAAGGCGGCGTCACACGTTAAAGCGGAAATAAATCATGTCGCCGTCCTGCACCACGTAGTCCTTGCCCTCACTGCGCAACAGGCCCTTCTCCTTGGCCGCCGTCACGCTCCCGCAACGCTGGAAATCGTCCCACGCGAGCACCTCGGCGCGGATAAACCCGCGCTGGATGTCCGTATGAATCTTTCCGGCGGCGTCGGGGGCCTTCGTGCCCTTACGGATTGTCCACGCCCGGCACTCGTCCTTGCCGTAGGTGAGGAACGAAATCAGCCCCAACAGGTCATAGGCGCATTGGATTAAGCGGTCAAGGCCGGATTCCGTCAGGCCGAGTTCGTCGAGAAAGAGCGCCCGTTCTTCCTCCTCCAGTCCGGCTATATCCTCCTCCAGTTTCGCGCAAATCGGCAACACCTGATTTCCCTCCGCCTTTGCGATGTCCGCGACGGTTTGATAGTACGCGTTCTCCTCCAGATGGGTAAAGCCGTACTCGTCGGTATTGGCGGCGTAGATGACGGGTTTGAGCGTGAGCAAATCGGACGTGCGCAGTAAGGCGGCGTCGTCGGCGTCGCAGTCAAAGGTACGGGCGGCGTTTCCGGCGTCGAGATGTTTCGCCAGCGCGGTAAACAATTCGACTTCGTGCTCGTACTTCTTATCGCCCTTCATGGCCCGAGACGCCTTCTCAATCCGACGCTGTACCATTTCCAAATCAGCCATAGCCAGTTCGAGGTTGATAATCTCAATATCGCGGGCGGGGTCGGGGACGCTCTCCACGTGGATGACGTTTTCGTCGTCGAAACAGCGCACGACATGCACGATAGCGTCGGTTTCGCGGATATTGGCAAGGAATTTATTCCCGAGGCCCTCGCCCTTACTCGCGCCGCGGACAAGTCCGGCGATGTCGACAAACTCCACGACGGCGGGGGTCTTTTTTAACGGCTCATAGAGGGCCGCCAGCGCGTCGAGACGGGCGTCGGGCACGGCGACAACGCCCGTATTCGGTTCGATGGTGCAAAAGGGATAATTCGCGCTGTCCGCGCCCGCGTTGGTGATTGCGTTATAGAGCGTGGACTTTCCCACGTTGGGCAGTCCGACAATGCCAGCTTTCATGAAACAATGCCTCCCGGTAAAGTTTTCCGCCATTGTACCACGTCGGCCCGGGACGCGCAAGAGGCGATTCGCATACGGACTGCGGAAACGGAATGTAACGCTTGCAATTCGGGGCGGTATCGTGTATAATAGGGGCATGATTTTTGAGAAAAGCGGTCATTCCACGGGCGGAAGTTCCATAAACTGGAATATATCCGCGATTGGCGGTGAAAATGATGCGAAAAGTCCTGTTAGCGCTCTGTTTGCTCCTGTTACTGACGGCCTGCGGCGGCGGGTACGACGACGCCCCCGACGCCGAACTCGAATTTCTCAGCGATACGCGGAGCGTACATCTGATGGTGTTCGCGGACGCCTCTCTGACGGACGCGCTGGAAGTTATCGCGGCGCGGTATGAGGACGCACATCCGCGTATCCGGCTACGCTTCCAGTTCGACGCGTCGGGCGCGTTGCGGACGCAGATTCAGCAAGGCGCGTCGTGCGACCTGTTCGTATCGGCGTCGCCGGAGCCGATGGACGCCATTGACGGCGCGTTCCGGGGCGATTGGGTGAAAAATCCGGAGAGTTTTGATTTGCTCTTACCGGACAGCCGCGTAAACCTCATGGAAAATCAACTGGTGTTGGCGGTTCCGGCGGGCAATCCCCGTAACATCCGCACGTTCGCGCATATGGCCTCCCTGATTCGGCAGGAAAACATACTCCTAGCCGTACCCGACGCCGCCGACCCGTTAGGGACATACGCGCAAAAGATTTTTGACAACTATCTGCTGGGCGCAAGACCGCTTTCGCGTACCGTCACCCTGACGCGCAACGCGACGGAGACCGTGACGCGTATCCGGAACGGCACGGCGGACGCGGGAATCGTATACCGCACGGACGCCGCCGGACTGCAAATCGTAGAGGCCGCGGACGCGTCCGTCTGCGGGAACGTGACCTACTGCGCGGCGGTACTGTCGGAGAGCGAGCATATACGGGAAGCGACATCGTTTCTGGACTACCTGACGGGCGCGGAGGCGTCGGACTACTTCACCCGCGCCGGATTCGCGCCGCTGTCGGTACAAAGCCGCTATTCGGACGCGCCGGAAGCGGACGGCGATTCATGGGACTGGGAAGAGGAATCCCCGGAGGAATCGTGGGACGACGAAGGCCCGGAGGCGTCGTGGGACGACGAAAGCCCGGATTCATGGGAAGAGGAGTTTCTTGACGAGTACGGCGAATTGGATTGGCAGTAGCCCCCGGCGGGACGCGGACGGGCAAGCGGTTTCCGTTACAATGACAAGGCCTGTTTGTTACCGCTTTTGTAGTATTTTGTTGCTCTTTGTTTGTTGCTTTGCTTTCGACCGCGGCGTATACTACGTATCGGAACTCCGCGCAGGACGGGCGGAACGCCGCAAGGCCGGAATCAGAACGGAAGGACTGGAAGGAGGCCATTGACATTATGAAGAAAAAGCGCCGTAACCCGCGCCCGGAGCGGAGCGCGTTCGAGAGCGCGAGGGCCGCGCTGGAACGTGCGGGTGAGGAGTATCCCCCCGCAACCGAGGAGGACGCCCCCGGAACGCCGGAACCATCCGAAGCGTCGGACGCCCCGGAGACGTTGGACACGCCCGCGTTCGCAACTGTGGAGGATATGGAAGAGGCGGAAGCCGTGGAGGATGCGGACGCCGCCGAAGACGCGGAAGCCCCCGAGACGACGGACAGCGCCGAAGCGAAAGCCGCAGAGAGTACGGATAACGCGGAAGCGGAAACTCCCGAAAGTACGGATAGCGCCGACGCGGAAACTGTCGAGAATACGGAGAACGTCGAAGCGGAAGCCGTCGAAAGTACGGATAACGTAGAGACGGAAACCGTCGAGAGTACGGACAACGCGGAAGCGGAAAACCCCAAGGGTACGGATAACGCGGGGCCGGACGCCGTGGAAACGCAAGCCCCTGAAAGTACGGATAACATAGAGCCGGAAACCGTGGAGAGCGCGGACGCCGTGGAAGCGCAACCCCCTGAAAACGCGGACGCCGTGGAAACGGAAACGCCCATGGATACAGAGCAAGCCGCCGCTTTCGTTCAACCGGATATTGTCGCGGAGGAAGTCCCGGATGTGAACGCCGAATTTTCCGAGGAACCCGCCGACGCGCCGTCGGACGAGCCGGAAACCGTGGAGGACACGGACGCCGAAAGCGCGTGGGATGTCGACTATGAGCCGTTCCCCGGGATGGGAGGCGAAGTTACGGACACGGAGAGACATACTATGGAGACAAGAGAAATCACGCTGGGCTATAAAGGCCCGGACGCGGATAAGCCGGAATCCGACGAGGCCGAATCCGCTAAGAAATCCGAAAAGCGCGGGAAGAAGCCGCGTTTCAACCCGCTGGACCGTCTGAAAGCGGCGGTACAGGAATACGCAAGCCGCGAAAAGTCGAATCAGGAACCCGACGACGTTCCGCCGTCCGCCGTATCCAAAGACGCCGTTATCCGTAAACGCGTCATGCAGATTGAGGACGAGGACACCCGGAATTATCTCCTTGACCGCGTACTCCCCCAAATGACGTGGTACGGACGCAAGAGCGCGCAATACCAAAAGATGTACTACCGTTTCATGGTAGCGACGATTGTTCTGGGCGCGTTGATTCCGATTTCCGCCCTGCTGGCCCATCTGATTGTGGCGGCCTTATTAGGCGCGTCCGTCACGGCTATCAACGCCTATCTCGCGTTACGCAAATATCAGGAGCTGTGGGTTTCCTATCGCAACATCCGGGAGGACTTGCTTCATACGCTCTACTGTTACTTCAACCGGGCGGGCGTATTCGCAAAGAAGAACAGTACGCAAGAGGAATTGGATGTCCTTTTGGTGGACACCTGCGAAAACGCGTTCTCGAAGGAAAACGGCGGATGGTCAACAACCATGCAAAAAGCGCTTTGAACGCTCCCGCAACCGTTTGACGCCTTTCCGCTCCCGCAACTGCCCGACGCCTTTGCCCCCTCCCGCAATATAACGGCAAAGCAACGCCCGCCGGAAACCCGACGGGCGTTTGACCGCTTGTTCTACGCGTCAGCGCTGATTCCGGCGTCGCCGCTTCCACGGCTTGACCGTTTTCCGGTTCCGTCAGTTTCCCGACTTAACCGGTTATCCGGCCTTGACCGTTTGCGCGGCGCAACCGTTTTCACGCTGACGTTGGCTGATTCGGACAAACTCAGGCGTTGTCCACGGAGCACATATAGCGAATGAGTTCCGCCATCTTGGTGGCGTAGCCGCACTCGTTATCGTACCAGGAAATGACCTTGCAGAAGTGGTCGTCGAGGGACAGGCCGGCCTTTTCGTCGAAAATAGAGGTGTTCGGGCAACCGAGGAAGTCGCTGGAAACAACGTCTTCATTGGTGTAGCCGAGAACGCCCTTCAGTTCGCCTTCGGAAGCCTCTTTCATCGCCGCGCAGATGTCGGCGTAAGTGGCGGGCTTCTCAAGGATGGCGGTCAGGTCGACAACGGACACGTCCAGCGTAGGAACGCGCATGGCGATACCGGTCAGCTTGCCGTTCAGTTCCGGAATGACCTTGCCGACGGCCTTGGCGGCGCCGGTGGTGGACGGAATGATGTTGCCGGTAGCGGCGCGGCCTCCGCGCCAGTCCTTCATGGACGGGCCGTCGAGCAGCTTCTGGGTCGGGGTGACGGAGTGCACCGTGGTCATGAGGCCCTTGACAATGCCGAATTTCTCATTGAGAACCTTGGCAATCGGGGAGAGGCAGTTGGTCGTACAAGAAGCGTTGGAGACATAGGTCATGTCGGAGGTGTACTTCTTGTTGTTGACGCCAAACACGAACATCGGGGTGTCGTCCTTGGAGGGGGCGCCCATGACAACGTGCTTCGCGCCGGCTTTGATATGACCTTCGCAGAGTTCCTTCTTGAGGTGAATGCCCGTGCACTCGCAGATATACTCCGCGCCAACGCTGGCCCAGGGGATGTCGGCGACTTCCTTGGCGGTAAAGATGGAAATGGGCTTGCCGTCCACGACCAGCTTGCCGTCCTTGGCCTCGATGGTGCCGGGATACTGTCCGTGCGTGGTGTCATAGCGAAGCATATAGACCATATAGTCCAGATTCATGAACGGGTCATTGATGCCGACGACTTCCACGCCGTCGAGCTTCATAGCGGCCCGCAGAACCAGACGACCAATCCGTCCAAACCCGTTGATACCAATTTTCGCAATCGCCATAGTAGAATACCCCTTTCAACGATGTGAACTATAAACGCGGAAACGCCGAACCTTTCCCGCAATCAGTTCGCCGTTCCGTATTGCAACGCTTATCATAGCACATTGTCAAAAATTTCGCAATCGTCAATTCCTCTAAGGTTATGCTAGAAAATTGTGGAATATTCACAATACCTGTCCGACTGTGAACGAATCCGCCTTGACAGCGCCCCGGAATCTGGTATAATAGGCGAAAAATCGCGGAAAGAAGGCGACGCAATGAAAAATGGAGCGCGTCCCGACCCGAATCAGCGCTTCCCCGTGCCCGGAACGGACGCCGTTACCTATGTAAAGCCGTCCGTGAAAAATCTCAACATCATTGTGGGGGAGTACACGTATTTCAGCGGCGACGACTTTGAAAGCCGCGTCACGCACCATTATGATTTCAACGGAGACAAGCTGATTATCGGAAAGTTCTGTCAAATCGCGTCGGGCGTGGAATTTGTGATGAACGGCGCCAACCATCAGATGAACGCGGTTTCGACGTTCCCGTTTTATATTATGGAAGGCTGGGAGCAGGAAGTCCCGCCGCTGTCGGAAATGCCGCTCAAAGGCGACACCGTGATTGGCAACGATGTCTGGATTGGTCAGAACGCCGTGATTTTGCCGGGCGTACATATCGGGGACGGCGCGATTATCGGCTTAAACAGCGTCGTCGGGACGGACATCCCGCCCTATTCGGTAGCGGTCGGGAATCCGGCGTCGGTGATTCGCAGGCGGTTCGACGAGGAACTCATTCAACTGATGTTATCGTTGCGCTGGTGGGATAAAAGCGTTGAGGAAATCAACGGCCTGATTCCGTTGTTGACATGTTCCGACCTTGCGAAAGTCAAGCGGGAACTTTCGGCGCTGTTAAGCCGTGAGGGATAATCGGCGCACGGTTCGACGCGCACGGCGGAATTTTCGCCTTCCTCCCGACGCGTCCTCTCCCGGAAACGGCGTATTCCGCACGGCGTCCGGAAAAACGGCGGATGACGAATCGCAAACGCCTTGCGGAGGATTGCTCTATAAATTATCCATAAAAATAGTTGACAGATTCCCTAAAATCTTCTATACTATGCCCAATGGTTTCGTAACAGTCTAAGGATTGTCACGGAACAAGTGTTCGGATAAGCGTCCGCTGTTTCCGGGCGTAAAATTGAATCACGGGAGGGAATACTATGGCAACGAAAGTCAGGGACTACAAGAAACTGGCGGCTGACATCAAGGACACCCTTGGCGAAAGCAACATCACCAGCGCCACCCACTGCGCTACCCGGCTCCGGCTCGTGCTGAAAGCGTATCCGGAAGAGGAAATTGACAAGAAAATTTCCCAAATGCCCGGCGTCATTCAGGTTATCAAGGCGGGCGGACAGTATCAGATTGTCATCGGCACCCACGCTAAAGACGTGTACGAGCACCTGTCCGGCATGATGACGTTCTCCGGCGAGGTTCCTAAGGTCAAGGAAAATCCCCTAAACGTGGTAGTCGGCGTCATGTCCGGCTGCGTGGCTCCCTTCGTGTACATTCTGGCGGCGGCTGGTCTGATTCAGGGCTGTTTGATTATTATCAAGCTCATCGCCGACCTAGCCATGGGCGGAAGCGCGGGCACGGCGTTTATCGGCTCTACGGGCGCCGGACAAATCTATGACATGGTTTCGTGGACGCCGTTCACCTTCCTTCCCGCTTTTATCGCCGTCGCCGGTTCGCGTCACTTCAAGTGCAATTCGTTCATCGCGCTGTGGTGCTGTCTGGCGCTGACCAATCCGACATGGGCGACTATCGCGGCGTCTATCAGCGAGGGAACCCCGTTGCATTTCCTGTTTATCCCCCTGACTTCCGTTACCTATACGTCCACCGTCATTCCGCCGATTCTCTGCGTGGCGTGTCTGGCGTGGCTGGAACCCAAAATCGAAAAGGCCATGCCCGACGTTATCAAGGCTATCGGCACGCCGTTCTGCTGCGCCGCTATCATGGTACCGCTGACCATCATGGTTATCGGCCCCGTGTCGACGATTGTCGCTAACGCTATGGCCGCCGCCTACAATCTGCTCTACGCCTTCCTGCCTTGGCTGGCTTCCGGCATTCTGGGCGCGGTGTGGCAAGTGCTCGTTATCTTCGGCGTCCACTGGAGTTTCACCCCGATTTCCCTCGCCAACTTTGCGAACGACGGCTATGACCTCCTCCAGCCCTGCATGGCAATCGCCGTGTGCGCGCAGACCGCCGCCTGCTTCGGCGTGTTCATCAAGTCCAAAAACTCGGAAGTCAAAACCGTCGCCGCCTCTTCCGCCGCCACCGGCATTTTCGGCATTACCGAACCCGCCATTTACGGCATTACATTGCGCTTTAAGAAGCCGTTCGTCTGCGGCTGTATCGGCGCGGCGATTGGCTCTATGATTGCCTCGTTTTTCGGCACCCGTTACTTTGTCTACGCCGGTCTCGCCGGATTCCTTACCATTCCCAACGGCATTTACAACGCCGACGCGCAAGCCACTACCGCCGCGCTGGGCACGGCGAATCCGGCGTTTTCTACTGGCGTTATCGGCCTGTTAATCGGCACGGCGGCGGCCTGCGTGATTGCGTTCG
>JAFSOM010000289.1 GCA_017447005.1 Oscillibacter sp. | reverse complement strand
CGTGCCGGGTACGGACCCGGACGGTTTCCGGTTCGCCGCGATTGAGGAGTTTTTGGACTATCTGCGCCGCGACAGCGCGAACGGAAGCAAAGAGACTTACGAAATCGGCGGCGTCATCTACTCCAACGACATCGACGCGTCATGGGAGCCGGAGGCGCTGGACAGTCCGAAGTTGTCGCGCACGGCCTTGGAGGAGGCGTCGGCGAACGCCAAAGGGCAGTATACGAACACGGGCGCGGCGTTGTGGGAGGCGGTACGGCTTGCCGGAAAGGGCAGTCCGGACGCGAAAGCCGCGATATTATTAGTAAGTGACGGCCTGACGGACTTAGGCGCGGATACGGCGGCGCAAGCGCGTTCGGAGGCGTTGCTGTCCGACGCCTTGCAGACCGCCAAAGAGCGCGACATTCCGATTTTGACGCTATGCCTGAACATGAGCGGCGGCGCCGACCTCAAGGAAATGCGTAATATCGCCAGCGAAGAGCGGTATTTCAAGGAATTGAACTCCAACCGCTACCTGTCCGACGAGCTTTTCGCCCTGCTGACGGATTCCATCGGCACGGATACGGTAGCGATACCGGAGCCGTCGGACGAGCCGTTGACGTTCCGCGAGGGTTCGCTTGACATTCCTTTCACCGTCCCGGGGTTCGGACTGGATTCCGTACAGGTCATGCTCGTGGGCCGGACGTTCGCCGACTTGGACGACGTGCGCCTTATCGGGCCGGGGAATCTCACGCTGACCCGCGACGAGTTGACCAAAGACGGCGCCGCGCTGATTCACGTACCCGTTGACCGTCCCGGAGACTGGACTTTGCATTTGGAGGGGCGCAAGGGCGACACCGTGCGTCTGCGCTTACTCTATAACGCCGATTTACAGGTCAACGTATCCGTATCGGACGAAAATCCCTGTGAAGTCCGCGCCGCGCTCACGGCTGACGGCGTGATAGCGGACAGCGCGGAACAGTACGCCGGATTTCAGGCGGAACTCATGATAATCAGCGCGGACGCCGGAAGCGGGGACAGCGCGCAGCCGTACCGGGAACGCATGAGCCTTTCGCCCGATGGCGCCGGCTTTGTCACGACGTTCGCGCCGTCGGAGATGGGAACGTATCGTTTCGCGGTCAAGGTATCGGCCCCGGGCGAACTGACGGTAGCCGAGGACGCGCAAAACGTGCGCTCTTTCCCCGTCGAACCCTGTCAATTTATGTCGGACTGGACGGAAAAGACGTTCGAGGCGCCGCCGCCCGTCGATAATCCGCCGCGTATCCTGCAAGACCCGGTCAAGCTGACAATCAAGCGCGGCGAGGCCTTGTCGGCGGACTTGCGCGAGTACGTGGAGGACGAAAGCCCCGATACGCTGTCCTACGCGTTGTTATCCGCGCCGGACGGCATGGAAACCACGCTGTCCCAAAATCTGCTGACGGCGGACGCGTTCAACGCGCCGAAAGGGACGTTTATCATCTCCGTGACCGACGAGGCCGGACAGAGCGCGGAATTGTACGTGCAAGTAACCGCCAAAGCCCCGCCGAATCCGCTCTTAATTGTCCTGCTTGTACTGCTTGCGATAGCCGCGCTCCTCGCGGCCTGCGATTACTCAATCAAAAACGCGCCCTTCTACGGCCCCATTGAGATTATGACGGAAACAAACGGCGTTATGTCGCCGCGTATCTACTCCCTGACGCCGCCGAAAGGTAGCGTAAGGCTGTCGGCTTTCAATATTGACAATCTGGAAAGCTACTTCGGCCCCCGTGCGGGGCGGTGGATGTTCACGCCGCTGGGCCGTGACTGCGTAACCCTGCGTTTCACTGACGAAATGCGCTTTTCCCCGCCGGAAGCGCGCAGTGCAAGCCCGTACAAAGTGATTATCCGGAGCGGACAACGGGTGGCGGCGTTCGCGGCGAACCGTCCCGAGAACCGCCTGATAGTGCAGTACAAGAGTAAAGCGGCGTCGTCGGGGCCGAGAGCGCCCAAGCCGCCCAAGCCGCCGAAACCGCCCAAGGCCCCCAAGCCGCCCAAGCCCCCGAAATTCTAAACAACGCCGCAATCGCGTGAGGCGGGAGTTGAGCCTTTCGACCCGTCCGGGCCGTTCCGCCGCGCCGGACGGGTTTCCATTGCGGCTGTCAGGAGGAGGAAAATTATGTCAAGTTACGCGAGACTGCTGTTGAGTACGGGCGGGGGCATTATCTCCGCCGGACAGCAGGCCGAACAGGCGCGCAATACCGCCAGTATTCTTATCGGCCTAGGCGGCACGGGCGTGCACTGTATCCGCACGATAAAAACGCAGGTCTACGACCGTCTGAAGCCGGACATCCCCGGCGCGGCGGTGCCGACCTATTCGCATATCCGTTTTCTAGGCGTGGACAGCGCGGAGGCGAGCCGTCGCGGGGCGTTGCGTCAGGACCCGAATAAGCGTCCGGACAACTCCATGTCCGCCGAACAGACAATGCCGTTGTCGGACAGCGAATTTTTTTCCATAGCGAACAATCAACTGCAACGCGCCTTTCAGAATAAGCAGGCCCTACGCCACCGGAAAGAGTTGTCATGGCTGGAATACGAGACGATACGACTGCCCGACTTGACCGACGCGGGCGCGGGCGGGATTCGTCAGGTGGGGCGCTTTATGTTCATGGACAGGGCCGGAAACTTTATCGGCAAGCTCGAACAGGAAATTGAAAAGGCGAAAGTAGGGTTGAGCAATCCCCGCGTGAATATCCACATCTTTTCGGGACTGAGCGGCGGCACGGGTTCCGGGTGCTTTCTGGACGTGTGCTATCTGATACGCTCCATCGCCGACCGTCTGGGCGCCGTGACGATTTTCGGCTACTTCTTCCTTCCCGACGTGAACTTATGGCCCGTGCCGAGGGCTAATTCCAGCGTCCGGGACTACATCTGCAAGAACGGCTACGCCTCTATGCAGGAGTTGGACTATTGCATGAACTTGCAATTCAACGGCGGCGGCTTCCAGCAGACGTATCAGGCGAACCGCCCGCCCATCGACTGGAAAGCCGCCCCCGTGGATATGTGCCATCTAATCTGCGCCACCGACCAAGACAACAACTCTATCGCGCAGGCCTACGACTACGCCATGAACGTGACGGCGGAATATTTAATGGACTTCCTGACGGATTCCAACGCCGCCTTTGACTTGCAACAGCATTTGTCGAATTTCCAATCCATGATAGGCGAGGCGAACCAGAAAAAATTAACGGGCGCGTGTATGGATTACTGTATCATTGGGGCGGCTTGCGCGAGCGTGCCCTTACGGGAAATCAACACCTATCTTGCGTCGGGCCTGTTCCACAAGTTCGCGGACATCCGCAAGGCGCGGCCCGAGGCGGCGGAGGTGGAATCCATCTGTTTCCATGCGCTGACGCCGGGCGCGGAGACGGCGGAGGAGGCCTACAACGCGCTCTTCCACGAGCTACAGCGG
>JAFSOM010000288.1 GCA_017447005.1 Oscillibacter sp. | reverse complement strand
CCCCTCATCCTTTTTGGAAAACGCTGACACTATTTTAAGGAGACCTTACCATTAGAACACAATTTGAATATCCTTTGCCTGAAACCGCCTTATTTTAGGAGGTCTATTTCCTATACCCTTTTTCAAATGCTCTTTCTCTGTCCAAACAGCGGCTGACGATTGACAAGCAACTCCAAAAGCGTCCGCTGTCGGAAGGCGGCTTTGTATTC
Organism: Oscillibacter sp.; assembly: GCA_017447005.1. GTDB lineage: Bacteria > Bacillota > Clostridia > Oscillospirales > Oscillospiraceae > Oscillibacter. The sequence continues at coordinate 6,655 of JAFSOM010000288.1, read as the reverse complement.
GCCTCGCTCAAAAATGACAAGGTTCGGGTCATCGCTCCCGCGCCCTACGTAATGACGCTCCTCCGCGAGTGGCAGAAAAAGCAGACGGAAGACCGTCTGCTGGCCGGTTGCGAGTGGACTGGCTGGAAGAACGAGAAGGAGCGGCAGTCGGCTCTTGTGTTCACGAACGCCGCCAGTTACAGCAGTGAGCAGGGCAAGCCGGGAAGCGTGACGGCGACGGGTAAAAATGGCGCCGCCGGAGGGCTTATCGGCGCGATTCTGGACGATAAGAGCGGCTCCGCGATTGAGAACTGCGCCGCCGCCCACAAAGTGAAAGCCGCTGACAAATTGGCGGCTGAAAGCGGTGAAACCGATGACGGCGGCATTGCCGGCGGATTGCTTGGCAAGGTCAGCGGAAGCGTGGGCGTCAAGTTCAGTTACGCGGGTGGCGTCACCACGAACGGCGGTCAATATGAGCATGAGAAGGTAAACGGAAAGGATACGCTCATAGGCAACGTGCAGGGCGCTTACGCGGGCGGTCTGATTGGACAGGCGGCGGAGGAGAGCGCGGTCACGCTGAACAACGCCTACAGCGCGGCGTCCGTGCATGGAAGCAAGGCGGCGGACAATGTTTATACCGCCGCGTCCGCGTCCGCCAATGTCAAAACGGAAGGCGTCGTGTACGGCGCGGGCGAGTATCAGAAGGGAACCGACGGGTTCAAAACGGGCGAGACGAAGGATAAGCCCGAGACCGGAAGCGTAGCGACAGGCGCCAAGCCCTATGACGCGAAACTGGATAACGCGTATCCTTACCAGAGCGTCCAAGACATGGGCGCGAGCGGCAGTCAGGAATGGATTCAAAACCATGTCGGCGACTGGCCCGCGATTCCCAAACTCAAACCGGAAATCGAACTGCACAACGACGAAATTCTGTATGTGGACGTTTTCCTTGACCCCTACATTTATTCGGATGTCCCCTGTGAGTATTCAAAAGTAAACCTTGAAATCGCAGGCCCGAACGGAAGTTCCGTGACCATTCCTTTCCCGTTTGACCCGGCGACCGGAGAATTTAAGTCGGGCTATTCGTTCGACCCGGAGACGGGCGAATTGAAAGAGGACCCCTCCGCGCCGCAACGGGTATTTCCCGTCACAAACGACAACGGCAAACTTTGCTACAGGGTGATTCTGGACGACGTGACGCAGGAAAACCTTGGATTTGGCGACCTGAAACCCAATGACCCGGACAAGCCGATTCCGCTCGGCTCTCAGATTGAGGTAAAGGCCCACGCGGAGAGCCTTGACGGACGGAGCGGCGACAGCGACCCCGCCGAATGCAACAGCCTGTTCGCGGACAACCCGACAGACCCGAGCAGTCCGACGAACGCGCATATTACGAATTTCCGGCACCTTGAAAACCTCAACAAGCTGAACGACCCCACAAAGCCCATTAAGGCGACGCTGGACAACGACATTTGCTGGACATCCGACAATCCCGCGGACAATCCTTTCAAGGAAGGCGTGAAGGAGATACTCGGCGAGTATCCCGGCGATGTCTCCGACCCGGTTTATACGCCTGTAAGCCTCAACAATACGACCTTTGACGGCGGCGGCAATACCATTAAAAATCTCGAAGTCACCAATCCCGACGAGGACGGAAACGCGGGCGTTTTCGGAACGTTAAAAGGCGACAACACGATTGAAAATCTGAAACTGGAAGACGTGAGCGTTACCGCCCCCGGCGCGAAGGAGGCGGGCGCGCTGATAGGACACAGTGAAGACAGTCTGACGGTCAAATATGTGGAAAGTCACTCAGACGGCCCCATTACAGCGACGGACTACGCCGGAGGCTTGATTGGCTATGCGGAAGGAGACGTTTCCGTTATCGCGTCGGCAAGTTACAGCGACGACGGCGCTACGAGCGGCAAAGACGGCAAGCCGGGAAGCGTGACGGCCACGGGCAAAGACGGCGTCGCGGGCGGTTTGATTGGCGGACTTAAGGACACGAGCGGCGAATCCAAAGTGGAAGGCTGCGCCGCCGCGAACGTCGTGACGGCGAACGGCGAAAACGGCGCCGCCGGCGGCCTGATTGGACAGGCGGGCGGAGACGTAGACGTAAAGTTCAGCTATGCGGGCGGCGCGACGACGGAAGACGGCGCGAGCGTGCATGGCGGCGCTTACGCGGGCGGCCTGATTGGACATTCGGACGGGCCGGACGTGACGATTGACAAGTCTTACAGTTCCGCGACCGTTGACGGCAAACAGACGGGCGGCCTCTATACGGGCGACGCCGACGTTTCGGACTCTTACGGAGTGACTGGATTGAAACCGCGTGAGGATTCCGACAAGTCGGCGCCGGGCAAGCCGTACAATCATGAACTGCTGGATGAAGAGAACCCCGGAAGCGTCGAATATCCTTACAGAAGCCTCGGCAATATCATCGCGGATGACGGCGCCGACAATCTCCCCGAATGGCTGAAAGACGCCCCCGCTATCCCTGAATGGATTACCAATCATGTCGGCGACTGGCCGCAGTCCAACGGTTTGCCCGCCGTGATATGGGGCGCCGACGGCGTGGATACCGTATCCGTCAACGGCGATAAGTTCTATACCGTCAAAAATGACAGCGTGCGCTACGCTTGGATTGACTTGAACGAGTGCGACTTGGCGAACCAGCCTTATATTACGCTGTCGGTCAGCAATCTGAAAGGCGCCTCCAACGAGGAAGTCACGGAAACGACGAAGCTGTATACGTTTGAGATTCTGGACAACAAAGTCGTGAATACGTTTGAGGTTCAGGATGACGAAGTCGTGAAGATGGTAGACGGCGCTCCGAACGCGGCGTATACGACAATCGGCCCGGACGGAACCGCCGGCGGTACGGGAAAATGGCTCCGCGTCACGCTGGACGACATTACCGAAAAGGGACAGCGTTTCAGCGACTTGTTCCCGGATTTGAATCCGGCGCAGGAAATTCGCATTCATGCGAAAGCGTCCGAAGAAAAAGACGCTTTGACGGTCAACGACTTGTTAAAGGACGGACAGACGCCCACGCGCTGGGATGGAACCGAAGAGAAAGCGCCTAAGCCGAATATCGCCTCTCCGCTCTATGACATTGCGAAGAGCAATGGAACGGAGGCGGGCGTCACCAACATTCGCCACCTGCAAAATCTGGACACGTCCGTTTCCGACGCCGGAACCGTCGGCGCCGGGATAACCAGCGCGAAACTGTTCAAGGATTTGAACTGGAACGACGGCTACTGGAATACGAAGTCCATTTATGTGGGCGATAAGGGCGGCTCTACGAATAAGTCCTTCTATGGAATCGAAAACGAAAAGCTCACGAGTTTTGACGGACAAGACCATACCCTGAGCAATTTCGTGATTGACCGCACAAGCGACAACATACCGGGCGGCAGTAAGGACGCCGGACTGTTCCGCACGTTGACGGGCGACGCGAGGAATCTCAACTTGGAGGGCTTCACGGTCAAAGCCGGGAGCGGCGGAGACGCCGGAGTTCTGGCGGCGAACACGGAAAATAACAGAAGTAACGGCGCGCCTCTTCAAGTGGAGAACATCTTCATTAATACGAATCACGCTTCCGTTATGGCGGAGAATTACGCCGGAGGCCTGATTGGTTGCGCCGAAGGGCCGATTGATGTCAAAACCTGCGCAAGTTACAGCAAGGGTTTCGCTAATGAAAGCGGTGACGGCAGTCCGGGAAGCGTGGAAGCGACAGGCGCGAACGGCGTCGCCGGAGGTCTTATTGGCGCGATAAAAGGCGCGGGCGGCTCTACGGTTGAGAACTGCGCCGCCGCGAACAAAGTGACGGCGAACGGCGCGGACGGCGTCGCCGGAGGCCTGATTGGACAGGCGAGCGGAACCGTAGGCGTATCGTCCAGTTACGCGGGCGGCGTGACGACGAACGGCGGTCAATATGAGCGTACAAATAACGCGCTTGACGGCAACGTACAGGGCGCTTATGCGGGCGGTCTGATTGGACAGGCGGAGGACAAGAGCGCGGTTACGCTGAACAACGCGTACAGCGCGGCGTCCGTCCATGGAAGCAAGGCGGCGGACAACGTTTATACTACGTCCGGTTCCGCGGATGTCAAAACGGAAGGCGTCGTGTACGGCGCGGGCGAGTATCAGCAGGGCAACGGCCCGGTTAGAACGGGAACGCCGGAGCGTCTGACGAATCCGACGAATCCGACGACAGGCGGCAAGCCCTACGACGCGAAGCTGCTGGATAACGAGAATCCCGACGACACCTCATATCCCTACAAGGGTCTCCGTGACATGGGCGTGAGCGGCGGTCAGGAATGGATTCAAAATCATGTCGGCGACTGGCCCGTGATTCCCAACCTCGACCCGAAAATTACGCTTCACAACGAAGAGATTCTGTATGTGGACGTTTTTCTGGACGATTGCGCCTATTCGACGGCGGGATTGGAAATCAAAGGCCCGAACGGAACTTCCGTGACCATTCCTTTCCCGTTCGACCCGAACACCGGCGAGTTTAAGGCGGGCTTCACATTTGACCCGGCTACCGGCGAATGGAAAGAGGACCCGTCCGCGCCGCAACGGGTATTCCCGAAAACGGACGCTTCCGGGAATCTCATCAGAGACAAAGACGGCAAGATTAGCTACCGGGTGATTCTGGACGACGTGACGCAGGACAAACTTGGTTTTGACGACATTCCCTCCAATGACCCGAAGAACCCGAAGAATCCGATTCCGCTCGGCTCTCAAATTGAGGTACAGGCGCACGTAAAGAGCCTTGACGGACGCACGGGCGACAGCAATATTGAAAAATGCAACAGCCTGTTTGCGGACAACGCGACAGACCCGAGCAGTCCGACAAACGCGCATATTACGAATTTCCGGCACCTTGAAAACCTCAATAAGCTGAATGACCCCAGTACCCCTGTTAAGGCGACGCTGGACAACGACATTTGCTGGACATCTTCCGACCCCAGTGACAATCCCTTCAAAGAAGGCGTCAAGCAAATACGCGAACGCGACGGATATTCCATTCCGTCGTCCGACCCGGTTTATACGCCCGTCAGCCTCAACAATACGACCTTTAACGGCGGCAATCACGCCATTCAAAATCTTGAAGTTACCAAGGCCGACAAGGACGGAAACGCGGGCGTTTTCGGAACGCTGACCGGAACCAACGCGATTGAAAAGCTGAAACTGGAAGATGTGAGCGTCACCGCCCCCGACGCGAAGGAAGCGGGCGCGTTGATAGGACACAGCGAAGGCAGTCTGACGGTCAAGCATGTGGAAAGCCACTCGGACGGCCCCATTACGGCGACGGATTACGCCGGCGGTTTGATTGGTCACGCCAAAGGGGACGTTTCCGTTATCGCTTCCGCCAGTTACAGTGAAAACGGCGCCGCGAGCGGTGAAAACGGCACGGCGGGAAGCGTCACGGCGACAGGGCGCAAGGGCGTTGACGGCGCTGACGATGTTGACGGCGTTTCCGGAGGTTTGATAGGCAGACTTGAGGACACCAGCGGCAACTCCAAAGTGGAAGGCTGCGCCGCCGCCAACGTCGTGGAGGCGAAAGGCGGTAACAGCGTCGCCGGAGGCCTGATTGGACAGGCGGACGGAACGGTAGGCGTCAAGCTCAGTTACGCGGGCGGCGTCACGACGGGCGACGACCCGGCGAGCGTGAACGGCGCTTACGCCGGAGGCTTGATTGGACAGGCCAACGGTACGGGCGACGGCGTTACGATTGAAAAATCCTACAGTTCCGCAGAGGCTAAAGGAAGCGAAGAAACGGGCGCGTTCTCTACGGGGAACAATATTACCGTCACGGAATCCTACGGCGCGGACAACTTGAAACCGCGTAAGCCTTCCGACAAGGTGTCGCAAGGTCTCCCCTATGACAAGGATTTGCTGGACGAGGACAACCCCAATCGTAACCCCGAATATCCTTACAGAACCCTTGGAAATGTCATCGGAGAGGGCGGCTCCGAAAATCTTCCCGACTGGCTCACGGACGGCGCTCCCATCCCCGAATGGATTAGCAATCATGTCGGCGACTGGCCTAAAGTTCCTTCTGTCGGAGACCCGCCCGCCGTGATATGGGGCACTGGGGGAACCGCTTCCTTGGACGGAAAGCATACTGTCCTGAATGACGATGTGCGCTACGCTTGGATTAAGTTGCAGGACTATGACGCCGCGAAGCCTAAGACGGTCACGTTGGTAGTCAGTAACGTACTCAACAACGTGCTGTTCCTTACAAGGGAAAGCGAGCGCGTGACGCATACGTTTACCATTGCGACGGATAAGAGCGTTACGACCGCAGGCGGATTGAAGGCGGAATACAGGTCGACAGGCCCTGACGGCGACATCGGCGATTGGCTCCGGGTGGTTCTGGACGACATTACCACGCCGGGACAGCGTTTCTATGATTTGTTCCCGACGCTCAATCCGGCGCTGGAAGTCCGGGTACGAGCCGGAAACGACGACAGGACATCCGCCGTGCGCTGGACGGGAACGGACGCGTCCGCGTTCAAACCGAACGTCGCTTAGGACTTGCGAAAAAATAATCTTTGCAACTATGGCTTTGGTTGATAATGTGGTATAATGAAAAGAAAAAGCAAAGGAATGAGCGGAAATGAACCGGAAACTGTTTGACAGCCTGAACGAAAAGCAACAGCGCCTG
>JAFSOM010000287.1 GCA_017447005.1 Oscillibacter sp. | reverse complement strand
CTAATATCAGGACACGGCGGTTCGGGAGGTAGCCGCCGTGTCCATTTTTGTTCCGCTTAACCTGCCGCCGCCAAAAAAATCGCGGCCCCGGTTGCGGAACAAAGCGCCCGTGAAGATGAACTTGCAAATCGTGTAAACAGCATTGCCAATTCCCTTACGCCTGCTCGCCTTGTGCGGACAGGCGTATTTTGCTGTCCTGAGCGTCTCTCTCCCGGCTGTCGTTCGCCGCCTTCCCCGTTCAGATTCCAACTCAATCTGAACGGAGGGATAGATGGTGTTTGACCGGAAAACCCTGTACGCGCTCAACAAGCTGGACCCGGACGCTATTGTCTATATGGACGCGGACGGGAGGCTTGTCCGCCTGACCCGCAACGATTTCGCCACGGAGGATGAGTTTCTCGCGTGGAAATCGTGGTCGGATGAGAATTTCCACGACGAGGAAAAGCGGGACCATATCTACGCAAACCACACGAACCCTTTCATGGAGAACCCTGACAAGCCGTCACTCGTTGCCGCAAGTTCGGAAGCCGTTGTCGTGCGGCGTTCCGAACAGGAAGAACAGGCGCGGCGGTTCGCCGAATTGCGTTCCCTCATGCGGGACAAGCTCACGGAGCGGCAGTTCCGCAGGCTCTGGCTGTACTGCGCGGAGGATATGACGGAACAGGAAATCGCGGACATGGAGGGCGTCGGTCAGCAACGGGTTTCCAACTCTATCAAGGCCGCTCTGAAAAAAATCAGGAAGTTTTTTCCGGAGGGCTAAAAACAGGGGGTAAAAACGCCCGCGTATCGGCGTATGTTGTAGAGGCAATTTCTCTACAATACATTCTTCGATAACGAAAGGCTGACCCTTCAAGCCTGCGACTGAAAACAGAATAGACAGTGTTACAGGCACAAAAGCCGCGTAATAGCGATTTGGGACGCGCCGCCAGGAGGACAGCTTGGGGAGGTGAACGACAAAGCTGTAAGAGCGATCTACGATGTCCCATACCTGATTTGGCAAATCGGGCGCGACGACGGCGCGGCGGATAATGAAACTTGCTCACGCCCGTCCACAGACTTGAGACGGAGCCGCGACAATATACGCTTGCTTTGACGGCGGTATTTGCGGCGGCTATGAGAGCCTCGCCAGAGGACGCCCGTAACATCTCCCTTTCGCCGGGGCGCGTGGCAAATAGGCGAACAAATCAACAACAAACAGCGTAGCCGCGCCGGAGTACGCCGTTCTTTAGTACGACGCCGACAACATCGGCGCGGCTACTTTATTACATCATCATTTCACTGGTTCATCTGGAAGGAGAAATACCCTATGGACAAACCAGTCAGGCAAACAACATCCTATAAGGAAGTGCAAATCGGGAATACGCTCTACCGCGTGACCAGCGTATTCACCGGAGAAAAAGACTTGGGCCGGACGCTGGAAGAACTGGCAATCCGCCGCGCAATGGCGGAACTCGCTCCCAACGCGGCCCGATAAGCAAAAAATCCTCGCGGCCCGCCGCATCCTTGCGCGGCATACGCTCCCATTATACAATAGCCATACCGGAGCAATCCGGAGGAGCCATTCGCCGCACGGAGTATGAATCCGACAGGTCGGGAGGTAAAAGAAAATGACCGAGCAAACGTACAATGTCGGCATCTACTGTCGCCTGAGCAACGATGACGAACGCGACGGAGAATCCGTCAGCATTGAGAACCAGAGACTTCTGCTTTCGCAGTACGTCAAGGAACGCGGCTGGAACCTGACGGATACTTACATTGATGACGGCTATTCTGGGACAAATTTCCAGCGTCCCGGCGTCCAGCGGCTGATTGCCGACGCCACCGCCAAGCGGATTAACGTCATTCTGGTAAAAGACCTGTCCCGTTTCGGACGTAACTACATCGAGTTCGGACAGTACACGGATTACCTGTTCCCGTCCATCGGTTGCCGTTTCATCGCGCTGAACAACAGAATCGACACCGGGAATCAGGACGGAAGCAACGATGTCATGTGCTTTTTGAATTTGTTTAACGAGTTCTACAGCCGTGATACCAGTAAAAAGGTCAAAGCGGTCAAAAAAGCCTGCGCGGAAAGCGGAAAGTTTCTCGGAACTTATCCCGCCTACGGCTACAGGCGCGACCCCGCCGACAAACACCGCCTTGTCATTGACGAGGAAACCGCGCCGATGGTGCGCCGGATTTTCGCTATGCGGGCTTCCGGCATGGGCTACCGCAAAATCGCCGCGACGCTCAACGAGGAAGGCGTACAGCCTCCCGGCGTCCTCTACTATCACCGCAAAGGCAACGAGGACCCCCGGCGCGTCAACCATCAATGGGCGCTGACAACTATCCGGGCAATCACCCGGAATGAGGTCTACATCGGGAACAT
>JAFSOM010000286.1 GCA_017447005.1 Oscillibacter sp. | reverse complement strand
GTCATGCGCCGCGCTGATGAAATCATGTACCGCAACAAGCAGGAGATGAAAGCCTGTCGCGTAAACTAAGGACTTGCGCAAAAATAAACTGTCTGAACGGTTGCGCCGCCCTAAGCCCTCCCCCTTTGGGGGAGGGTGGCCCGAAAGGGCCGGGTGGGGGCTGATTTTTTCCCCTCTGACACTTCGTGAGATTCTCCTCCAAAAGGGGGCGACTTGGGGCGCGTTATTCGTTCAGTTACATTTATTTTTCCGCAGTTCCTAAACTGTAATAGAGCCTAAATTACAACAAAAAGCGGCGAAACGACACCGATACGGTACCATTTCGCCCTTTCTGGTGGGGGAAGGTGGATTCGAACCACCGAAGTCAGTGACAACAGATTTACAGTCTGCCCCATTTGACCGCTCTGGAATTCCCCCGTATCAAATTTTCCGAGGCTGTCGGCCCGTCCCAAAAGACATGGAGCTGGTGGACGGACTTGAACCCCCGACCTGCTGATTACAAATCAGCTGCTCTACCGACTGAGCTACACCAGCGGATTCAGCTTGACAGCGTAGCCTATTATAGCAGATGATTTTGAAAAGTCAAGCGGAAATTTCGCGTTTTTCGAATATTTTTTTCTTTTCCACATTTTGACGCGGAACAAATGTTCCAATGGAGTTGTTTTATGTCAATTTGTCCATTCCGGGGGAGAAAGAAGGGGCTCCGGGGAGGGGCCGAAAATTTTTATTTTCCGGCGCGGAAATCTCCTCTCCCCGATTTTCCCGCCAAACCGGGCAAAGCCCGTCCTTTTCGTAACGTTCCGGACAGTCTGCGCGTTTTTGGTGAATTTGCGCATTGCGCACACAAGATGTTGTGTGTTATAATGCGCGGCAGTTCAACATTTTGTGTCAGCGTCGCGGACCCCCTGATGATGGGAGCCGTCGCTCTGTCGGCGGGCGCGAAGTTTCAACGCCGCTTTCGGGCGGTCAGGGCGGACTTGCAAATCAATACTGCTTTTACGGAGAGCGGGTTTTCCCGCTCAAAACTTTTCAGGAGGGGACAGGCAATGATAGTCATCAAGCGCAACGGAACCGAGGTTCCGTTCGACATCACGAAAATTACGGAGGCCGTCCGGAAGGCCAACGAGACCGCCGAAGAGAATATCCGCATGACCCCGACGCAGATTCAGCGTATCGCCGAATGCGTCGAGTTGAGCTGTGATAAGATGGGCCGGGCGCCGTCCGTGGAGGAGATTCAGGACCTCGTAGAGTACCAGATTATGGCCCACGGCGCCTATGAGGTCGCCAAAAGCTATGTCACGTACCGCTATACGCGTTCGTTGGCGCGGGAGAGCAATACCACCGACGAAAAAATCCTGAGCCTGATTGAGCGCTGCAATGAGGAGGCCAAACAGGAGAACTCGAATAAAAATCCTATCGTGAACTCCACCCAGCGCGACTATATGGCCGGAGAGGTCTCCCGTGACCTCACGGAACGGATTCTGCTCCCGCCGGACATCGTCAAGGCCCACCGGGAGGGAATCATCCACTTTCACGACATGGACTACTACGCCCAGCATATGCACAACTGCGACCTCGTGAACTTGGAAGATATGCTTCAAAACGGCACGGTCATTACGGGCACGCTGATTGAGCGTCCGCACAGCTTCTCGACGGCCTGCAACATCGCCACGCAGATTATCGCGCAAGTGGCCTCGAACCAGTACGGCGGACAGTCGATTTCCCTGACGCACTTGGCGCCGTTCGTAGACGTAAGCCGTCAGAAAATCCGCAAGGAAGTGGAGGCGGAACTCGCGGAAATTGGCGCGACGCCCAGCAAAGAGCAAATTTCGCATATCGTGGAAACGCGCTTACGGAGTGAAATCCGGCGCGGCGTACAGACGATTCAGTATCAGGTGGTCACGCTCCTGACCACAAACGGACAGGCTCCGTTTATCACCGTTTTTATGTATCTCGGGGAGGCTCGGAGCGAACAGGAACGCGCCGACCTTGCCCTGATTATTGAGGAGACGTTGGAGCAGCGTTATCAGGGCGTGAAGAACGAGAGCGGCGCGTGGGTGACGCCCGCGTTCCCGAAGCTCATTTACGTGCTCGAAGAGGACAACGTCCGCGAGGGGACGCGCTACTGGTATCTGACGAAACTGGCGGCGAAATGTACGGCGCGGCGCATGGTGCCCGACTATATCTCCGAAAAGAAAATGCTCGAACTCAAAATCGACAAAAACGGCGAGGGCCATTGTTATACGTGCATGGGTTGCCGCTCGTTCCTGACGCCTTACGTCGACCCGGAAACCAATCAGCCGAAGTATTACGGACGCTTTAATCAGGGCGTCGTGACGCTCAATCTCCCCGACATCGCGCTGTCGTCGGGCGGCGACATGGAGAAGTTCTGGAAAATCTTTGACGAGCGTCTCGAACTCTGTCACCGGGCGCTGTTGTGCCGTCACGAACGCCTGAAAGGCACGGTTTCCGACGTGGCGCCGATTCTCTGGCAGTACGGCGCGCTGGCGCGTCTGAAAAAGGGCGAGACCATCGACAAACTCCTTTACGGCGGCTACTCCACGATTTCTTTAGGTTACGCGGGCCTGTATGAGTGCGTGAAGTACATGACGGGCCGCAGTCACACCGACCCCGAGGCGACGCCGTTCGCGCTGGAAGTCATGGAGAAGATGAACGCGGCCTGTCGCGGCTGGAAGGCGCAACACAACATTGACTTTTCCCTGTACGGAACCCCGATTGAATCGACAACTTACCGTTTCGCCAAATGCTTACAGCGTCGCTTCGGCGTCATTGAGGGCATCACGGATAAGGGTTATATCACGAACAGTTACCACGTGCACGTAACCGAGAACATCGACGCGTTCACGAAACTGGCGTTTGAGGCGCAGTTCCAGCATTTATCCCCGGGCGGGGCTATCAGCTATGTGGAAGTCCCGGACATGCAGGACAACATCGAGGCGGTTTTGTCCGTCATGCAGTTCATCTACGACCACATCATCTACGCGGAGCTGAACACCAAGAGCGATTACTGTCAGGTGTGCGGCTGGGACGGCGAGATTGACATCGCCGAGGAGAACGGGAAACTGATTTGGAAGTGTCCGCGTTGCGGCAACACCGACCAGAGCAAGATGAACGTCGCCCGCCGGACTTGCGGCTATATCGGCACGCAGTACTGGAATCAGGGCCGGACGCAGGAAATCCGCGACCGCGTACTGCACCTGTAAGGCGGCGTTACGGGCCTGAGCGGAAATCGTCGTTAGGCGTTATCAAACAGACGGGGAAACGCGCTTCCGGTATCCGCGGCGGCGCGTTTCCCTTGGACGGCATTGACCGGACTTTTTCAGATTTTCCCATTCGGGACGGACAGCGGGGAGGCGTTGACATGGCGAATCCGTATATGAGTTTGGCGATTGAGGAAGCGAAACGCGGCATTCACGCGGGACACGGCGGCCCCTTTGGGTGCGTGATTGTCAGGGACGGCGTTGTAATCGGGAAGGGACATAATGAAGTCCTGAAACAAAACGACCCCACCTGTCACGGGGAAATGATGGCTATCCGCGACGCCTGCCGCGCAACCGGAACGCATGATTTAAGTGGGTGCGAACTTTATACGACCGCCGCCCCGTGTCCGATGTGTTTCGGGGCGATTCTGTGGGCGAACATTCGGAAAGTCTACTACGGGTGTTCTGTCTCCGATACGGATAAAATCGGATTCCGCGACGAAGAGTTTTATAAGGCGAAACATGACTTTTCCGAGGAGTTAGACCGTCCGGACTGTCTGGCGCTCTTTGCGGAGTACGACGGGCTACAGAATAAGACGATTTACTGACCGTCTTTCGGTTGCCCGTATTGGAACGGGAGAAACGCGCTTCCGGCATACGTGGCGGCGCGTTTTCGTTGACGGGCGTTCATCAGAATTTCAGGAGGCGCGCAATGAAAACGTACAAACTGCTGGGCGCGGACGGGAAAACATACGAATCCGAAACGCCGGGAACGTTGGGCGGGAACAGCAAGCTGAAAATTTACGGGCGGCTTGACTGCTGGTCGGCGCTTTCGACTATCAAGCGGTTTCCGGGCAGTTACGAAAAATCCCGCGTGTTTTTCGCCGACGAAAAAACCGCGCTCGCGGCGGGCTATCGTCCGTGCGGAAACTGTCTGCGGCAAAAGTACCGAGAGTACATGGAAAATCCCGAAAAGTACCGTGAAAAATTCGGCGTACATCTGGCGGACGAGAGAAAGGACTAGAATATGAGTCACACGATTTGCGGGGCGAACTGCGACGGGTGTCAGTTCAAGGAAAGCTGTCGCGGCTGCGCGGCGACGGGCGGCAAGCCGTTCGGCGGGACTTGCGTCGCGGCGGAATACATTAAGGTTGGCGGCAAAGAGCAATACGCGGACTTCAAGAAACAACTGCTGACGAAAGTCAACGCGTTGCTGAACGCGAACGCAATCCCGGAAGCGGACGCGCTTTACGAATTGCCGGGGCGGTTCGTCAATCTGGCCTACCCGATACCCAGCGGAAAAGCGGTGAAGTTTCTGGACGATACGAAAGTTTACCTCGGCTGTCAGATTGAATTTGCCGACATGGGCGTTTGTTACGGCGTCGTCGCCGATACAACGTTTATTCTTGTGTGCGCTTACAGCGTCAACGGCTCGGAGCCGGAACTGATTGCTTATCAAAAGTTGTGAGCGCGTCACCCTGTTGTCACTGCGCGTTTCAAACGGGGACTTATGAGGAATCATCCGGCTACGGAATTTTACGGAAAACGCCGCCTGTGAGGGGAATTTTAAACGCACTCGTCCTTCTTCCGGAACGGAGAAGGCGTCACGCAGTGACGGATGGGGGCGAAAACCGCAACTTGTCAAGAAACTCTTTACGCATACAAGTGACGCCAAAAATTTGGCAAAAACTTGACAAATGTTATGCAAGCGCTTACAATAGCTTCTAATAGGCCGACTTTCGGGAACGGCCTTCATTTTGGAGGAGTGGTACAATGAAAAAGAAAGTGACGCTTGCATTAGTCTTGGCGCTGGCCTTGACCCTGTTGACCGGGTGCGGTGGCTCCGGCGCGCAGACGCCTTCCGGCAGAGGCGAACCCGCCGCGGAGGACAGCGAACTGGTCGCCGCCGCGAAAGCCGAGGGGACGCTGATTGTCTATGGCTCTTGCGAAGAGGACTATCTCCGCGCCGCCTGCGACAATTTCCAGAAACTCTATGGTATCAACGTGCAGTATCAGCGGCTTTCCACCGGCGAAGTCAAGGCCAAGATTGAAGAGGAAAACGGACATCCCTCCGCCGACGTATGGTTCGGCGGCACGACCGACCCCTACAATGAGGCCGCCGCGCAAGGACTGCTGGAGCTTTACGATGCCGAGAACGCGTCCCACCTGCTCAACCCCATGTACCGCGACGCCGACGGCGCATGGTACGGCATTTACAAGGGCATTCTGGGCTTTATGGTCAACCGCGACGAATTAGACCGTATGGGCATTGAGGCCCCGCAAGACTGGGCGGATTTGCTTGACCCCAAGTATGAGAATCTGATTTGGCTGTCCAACTACAACACCGCCGGCACTGCCAAGCTGGTTGTCAACACCATGATTCAGAAATTCGGCCATGACGAAGGCATACAGTATCTGGTAGACCTTGACAAGAACATTCAGGTTTACACGAAGTCGGGTTCCGGCCCGTCCAAGAACGTGGGCACGGGCGAATGCGTCGTCGGTATCGGCTTCCTGCACGACGGCATTACGCAAATTGTGGACAACGGCTATGACAACGTGGAATTGATTATCCCGTCAAGCGGCACATCGTTTGAAGTCGGCGCGACCGCGATTTTCAAGGGCTGTCCGCACCCGAACGCCGCGAAACTGTGGGTGGAGTACGCGCTCTCCCCGGAATGCGTGGAGCTTGCGGCCCAAAACGGCTCGTATCAGTTCCTTGTCATCGACAACGCCCGTCAGCCCGAACAGGCCGAGGAATTTGGCCTTGACCCGGACAACGTGATGGAATACGATTTTGAGGACGCCAAAGCGAATACCAGTCAGTACGTGTCGGACGTGATGAACGCCCTGCACGGCGGAAGCGCCAAGTTCCAGACGGAATAAGCGAAACGAAACGGACTTCAACGTTAAGACAATGTATAGGGGACGACGGAGCGCCGCCGTTCCCTGTCCGTTTTGGCGCAAGTCCCGAGACCGGAGAAAAAGAAAAGGAGGCTTTCCGTATGGCGCGAAGTCAAAGCGAGGAACTCGACCGGAAAAAGTTGATGGCCGACCCGATTATGGTGACGACTATCGCCGTTCTTATCGCGTTCCTGACCCTCTTCATCCTCTATCCGCTGGCGATACTGCTGGTGGACAGTTTTTATGGCGGCGGCGGGTTTACGCTCGACACCTTCCGGCGCGTACTCGCTATGCCTAATTTCCGCGTCGCTATCACGAATACCTTACGGGCGGGATTTCTCGTGGGCATTCTCTCAACCGCCGTCGGCCTGCTGTTCGCCTACGTGGAAGTGTATGTAAGAGTAGGCAAATTTGTAGGCGGACTGTTTCAAGTGGTGTCGATGTTGCCGGTAGTCTCGCCGCCGTTCGTGCTGTCTCTGTCCATGATTATGCTTTTCGGCAAGGCCGGACTGATTACGCGCTTCCTGCTGGGGATTTACGATAACAACGTTTACGGCTTCTGGGGCATTGTGATTGTCCAGACGCTGACGTTTTTCCCCGTGTGCTATATGATGATGAAGGGCCTGTTAAAGAACATTGACCCGTCTCTGGAAGAGGCGGCGCGGGACATGGGCGCGTCGCGCATGGGCGTATTTGTCACGGTCACGCTCCCGTTGCTCCTCCCCGGACTAGGCAACGCGTTTCTCGTGACGTTCATTGAGTCCATCGCCGATTTCGCCAACCCCATGATTATCGGCGGCTCCTACGACACGCTCGCCACGACGATTTACCTGCAAATCACAGGGGCCTATGACAAGGAAGGCGCGGCGGCAATGGCTGTTGTCCTGCTGTGCATTACGCTGGTCATGTTCGCCGTACAAAAGTACTGGCTGGAGGCGAAAACCGCCGCCACGCTGACGGGTAAGGCCTCGCGGGGACGTATGCTCATTGAGGACAGAAGCGTGACCGTTCCGCTGACGGCGTTATGTTCCCTTGCGGCGCTGTTCGTTATCGTCATGTATATCTGCGTGCCGATTGGCGCGTTGTTCCCCACGTGGGGCCACAAGTTCACGCCGCTGACGTTCAAATGGTTCGGTCAGGTGTTCGGGCGTTACCACGGACTGCAAGCCTTCCGGGATTCGTTCGTCCTCTCGCTCATTTCCGCGCCTATTACCGCATTGCTCTCTATGATTATCTCCTATCTGGTGGTCAAGCGGAAATTCAAGGCCAGGGGCTTTATTGAAGCGGTTTCCATGCTGGCTATGGCCGTACCCGGCACCGTGCTGGGCGTGGGCTATATCCGCGGCTACTCCGGCGGACTGTTCCACAGCGCGCAGTGGCCCGTATTCGCCGACGGCGGCGCCTTGCACGGTCTCTTTCCGAAAGGTCTCATGGGCGGCATTTACGGAAGCGCGGCGATTCTGATTATTGTCTTTGTCGTGCGTTCTCTCCCCACCGGGACGCGCAGCGGCATTTCGGCGTTGCGTCAGATTGACAAGTCGATTGAGGAATCAGCCTATGACATGGGCGCCGACAGCTTTACCGTTTTCATGACGGTAACGTTGCCGCTTATCAAGGATTCCTTCCTGAGCGGCCTTGTCACGGCGTTTGTACGCTCTATTACGGCGATTTCCGCGATTATTCTGTTGGTCACGCCGCAGTTCCTTTTGATTACCGTGCAAATTAACGAGTTCGCGGAGAAGGGAAGCTATTCCATCGCGTGCGCGTTCGCCACGATTCTGATTTTGATTACCTACGGCTCCGTTCTGCTGATGAATGTCGCAATCCGTTTCTTCGGAACCAGCAGAGCGTTCAAGGAGGGAGAATAAGCCATGGCTAAAGAAAAAAAAGGCGTCCGGCTTGACCATATCTCGAAAATCTACCGCGACCCCAAGACCGGGAAGGAATTTTACGCCGTCCATGATACGACCCTTGAAATTGCGCCGGGGGCGTTCGTGACGCTCTTAGGGCCGTCCGGTTGCGGCAAGACGACCACGTTACGCATGATTGCCGGGTTTGAAAGTCCCGACGAGGGCGAAATCTATCTCGGCGGCGAACCCATCAACGCCCTGACGCCCAATAAGCGCGACACCGCTATGGTATTCCAGAGTTACGCCCTGTTGCCCCATTACAACATCTTTGACAACGTGGCCTACGGCTTGAAGCTCCGCAAAATGGACAAGGAGACCATCCGCAAGAAGGTGTTGGACATTCTCGCGTTAGTGGGGCTGGAGGGCATGGAAGGCCGCATGACGAATCAGCTTTCCGACGGACAGCAACAGCGCGTAGCATTGGCGCGGGCCTTGGTGATTGAGCCGGGCGTACTGCTTTTTGACGAGCCGCTGTCCAATCTCGACGCCAAACTCCGCGTGACCATGCGCACGGAAATTCGGCGTATCCAGCAGGAGGCGGGCATTACCGCCGTTTACGTCACGCACGACCAGAGCGAGGCTATGGCGCTCTCCGACGAAATCATCATCATGGAAAAGGGCGTCGTGTCGCAGATTGGCTCCCCGCAGGAGGTTTATTACCGTCCGAAAAACGAGTTTGTCGCGGATTTCATCGGCGACGCGAACTTTTTACGCGGGAAGTTTGTCCGGCGCGACGGTCAAAACGCCGTGGTAAACGTCAACGGCGTGGAAGTATTGGCGTCGGGCGCGGAGAACGCCGCCGCCGGCGCGGAAACCGTTATCGTACTGCGCCCGGAAACGTCCGTTTTGTCGGATGAAGGCTACTTCCCCGTCAAGGTGATAGTGTCCAGTTTCATGGGGGCGTATCAACTCTATCACGTCATGCTGGGCGACAATAAGCTCATCATACATGAGTACGCGCCGCAGGGAAAGAAAATCTACGCAATGGGCGAGACGGCGTATTTACGTTTCGCGCCCGAAAACGCGCACTGTATCTGACTGAACGTCAGTTCCCGTTTTTAAATAACAAGATAAGGTTCCGAAAATTGACGGAGAACGGTTAATTTTCGGAACCTTTTTCATTGCGTTTGCGGCGTCTCACGGCGTTTTATTCGGCTGAAAAACGCGTTTGGCTTCCCGTAAGATTCGGGCGTATTTTTCCGGCTCCTCCCGGTAAAGGCGCGCAATTTCCTGAAAAACTTTCGACCCGCGCTCGTATTCCGGGCGGGTTATTAAAGCGTTCATATAATTGTATTGCCATGATATTCCGGCTTCATTGCGGTAAGTATCGTTATCGTTATTGCGCCCCGCGTTTTGCCTTAATGTCTTGGAAAGTTCCCGAATCGCCGTTTCCCTGAGAAGTTCGCCGCGTTCGACGCGAAGACATATATCATGCAGTAAAGCCGACTCGTAAATGTCCCACGCGGGATGGTGTGGCATGGCGCCCGCTCCTTTCTATCGCCGCTGAAAAGCCTTGTAAAGTAATGCGTTGTCCGCCGTTATATGAAATCGGAGGTTATCATGAAAACATACGCGATGACAAGAGAACAAATCCAAGCCTACGCGGAAAGCCTGCGAATGGAGGAACGGAGCGAATCGACCGTGCGGAAATACGCCAGCGCGCTTACGGCCTTGTACGGGCGGCTCCCGGAGGACAAAAGCGTGACGAAAGAGCGGCTGTTGGCGTGGAAAGCGGAACTTAGCGCGAAAAACGCCGCTAGTACGGTCAACGTGATGATTTCGGCGGTCAACGGCTTTTTCGCGTTCCTGTCGTGGGACGCCCTGCGGGTCAAACAGGTCAAGACCCAACGCAGAATCTACCGCGACACGGACCGGGAACTGACGAAAGCGGAATATATGCGCTTGCTGAACGCGGCGCGGGACAAAGGCAATCCGCGTCTGTATTACCTCATGCAGACGCTTGGCTCGACGGGCATTCGCGTTTCCGAACTGCGCTATGTCACCGTGGAGGCGTTGCGGACGGGAAGCGCGACCGTGAACTGTAAAGGAAAACAGCGCGTGATTCTGATTCCGAAAAAACTGCGGAAAAAATTGCTGGCCTATTGCGGCGAAAGGAATATCGTATCCGGCCCCGCGTTTGTTACCAGAAACGGAAAGCCCCTGAACCGCTCCAACGTCTGGAAAGAGCTTCAGAGGCTGTGCGAATACGCCCATGTCAAGCGCCGCAAGGTCTTTCCCCACAATTTCCGCCATTTGTTCGCCGTCACCTTTTACCGTATGGAGAAAGACATTGCGAAACTGGCCGACTTTCTCGGGCACGCCAGCATTAACACGACGCGAATTTACATTATGGAGAGCGGCGCGGAGCATGAGCGTCAGATGGAAAAGCTCGGGCTTGTCGTTTGAACAACGGAGTAATGATTCCGTGGTATTTCC
>JAFSOM010000285.1 GCA_017447005.1 Oscillibacter sp. | reverse complement strand
GCCGTTCTTTACGCCAGTAAGGTCGCCTTTCTTCCAGTTACCGCCGTTATTGTAGAGGATATTTCCGCTGGCGTCCGTACCCTTGCCGCCAAAGTTCGGATTGCCGGAGAGATAGAGCTTGCTGTCTTTTTCCAGATAGAATCCCGCGCCGTCGCCGTCGCTCTCGTTATGGTTGATTTCGCCGCCCGTTACTGTGGCAACGCCGCCGTTGGCAATATACGCCGCGCCGCCCTTGCCTGTGACAGCGCTGTTTTGCAGGACTGCGCCGGATTGAATCGTCAGCCCCGCGCCGTTGGCAACGTATACAATGCCGCCGTTACCCGTGACAGCGCTGTTTTGCAGAATCGCGTCGGATTGAATCGTCAGCCTCGCGCCGTTGTAAACGTACACAATGCCGCCGTTGCCCGTGGCTGTGATACTGTCCTTCATGCCGTCGAGCGTGATGGAAGTCAACGTCAACTCCTTGCCCGTGGCTTTTATCATCGAACCGTTTTTGAATGCGGTCGCGCGTGTGATGAGGGCTTTGGTGAGGTCGGTTCCGTCCGCGCTGTTCCGGTTGGTCTTGAACAGGAAACAGTCCTCCGATTTCAGCTCGTCCCAGTTCGTTTCCGCGGTGGTAAAGGTTACAGCGCGTTTCCCCGTGTAATTAACGCTCGCGCTCAAAGCGGCGTCCTTCAACATTTTGAGTTGATTGTCGCTCGTGAAGCCGGTGTAAGCGCTGTTGTTTTTGCTGTAGAGCGTACCTTGCGCGGCGTTGAAGCCGTCTTGAACGCTGGTATACACGGCGGGCGCCTTGCACGTTACGGTCTGACGATTGACGATGAAACGGATGTCCTGATAAAGCAGATTGTCGTCAGTGTCCGTCAGCTTACAGATTACGTCGCTCCAATAAATGAGCGCGTCCTCGTCGTCGGCCTCATTCTTGACGCCGTAGAGGGCAAGGTTACGGTCGTTGCGGAATACCTGCGGATTCAGCTTATCCGTATCGCCGAACGTGCCGAAGGGCGCGCCGGGGAGACCGTGCGCTTTAAACAAGTCCTCTCTTGTCCCGCCAATCACGTACACGCCAATCAGCGCGTTTGCATTGAGACCGTCCGTCGCGCTATTGATAAGCCCATTGCTATTGTAGCCCAGAACAACGTTTCGTTGCTGATTGCTATCCGTGGCGCTGGTGTTGTTGAACACGCACGGACTGCCGGAGAAGTAGAGTTTTGCGTTGGCGCCGCCCGCGTTGATTGCGCCGCCGTTGTCGCCACTGGCCTTGTTTCCGTCGACGGTTCCGCCGGAGACGGTAAGGCTTGCGTTATCCTCCATATAGAACGCGCTGCCTTCCGTGGCGCTATTGCCGCTCATCGTCCCGCTTGCGAACGTCACTTTGGCGTAGGGGGCCGCTATGACCGCGCCGCCATTTTTCGCGGAGTTTTCGCTTATGGTCAGGCTTCCGCTCATGCTTAACGTACCATAGCCGCCAATCTTGACCGCGCCGCCGTCGCCGCCGTTCGCGGAGTTGCTCTTGAAAACGCCGCCGATAATCCGGAGCGTCGAGGGCGCGTCCTCCTTGGAAAGCGCCGCGATTGCGCCGCCGTCGCCCGCAGTATTGTTTGTAAATTCGCCGTTCTTTACTGTCAGGTCGTACTTCTCAGCTGTAAACAACGCGCCGCCCTGATAGCTTGCGCTGTTATACTTGAACACGGCGTTTGTGAACGACAATTCCGTCGGGTTTTCGGCGTCCGTCGCTTCGTTCAGGCTGACCGCGCCGCCGTTGCCCGCCTTTTCCGACGCGGACGACGCTTGGTTGTTCAGGAATTGAACGTTGCTAAAACTGACCGTGCAGTTCTTGCCCACGGCAATCGCGCCGCCGTCCGCCCCGGTCGCGCCCTCGCTTCGATGATTCAAAACCGCGTTGTTCGAGAACTCCGCGACGCCATTGACAGTAAGCGTCGTGTTGTCGTCCAGAAGCACGGCGCCGCCCTTCACGTCGTTTTCGTCCGTACTGTCCGCTTTGGCCTCCTGCTTGAAGTTCTGAATCTTGACGCTGTTCTGAATAGTCAAACTCCCTTGCGTCACGTGAATCGCCCTGCCGTTATACTCGCTTTTCTGACCGTTGAGGTTGATATTTTGCAAGGTCAGTTTCGCGCCGTCCGCGACGGTGATGAGCGCGCCCGCGTTCGCGTTGGAGGAAGTATCCGCGTTGTAAGCGCGCTTAATCTCCGCCCGGTAACGTTCGTTGGGGTCGGTATTGGTAGTATTAAATTTATATCTGTCTTTCGTGGGATTTGTGCTGGCTGTCGTGAAAGTCAAGTCGCGCTTGCTGTTGTTATAAGTCACCGGGAACGACAGGGAGACATCCTTCAAAACTTGCAATTTCAGCGCGGCGACGCTGTCAGCGTTAATTACAATGTTTCCGTCCTTGTCGTACAGGATGTGACTTTGGGCCGCCTCGAAGCCTTCTTCCAGCGTCGCGTAGATAGCCGGATTCACTCTGCCGCTGAGACTTCTCTCGTAAAGCAGATTCCCGTTGGCGTCCGTCAGCTTGCATACGGCCTGCGTATTCCCCACGACATAATACTTGTTGGCGCTATCCGTCGCGCATTCCGTAAATGTCCCGTCCGTGTTCCATTCGCTCAGGGTGAAGTCATCCTTGCCGTTGACATCCAGCTTGAAAACGCGGTCGCTCTCCACGAAGTAGGCGATTCTATCGTCGCCGTTTCTGCCGGGATAGTAGGATTCCACAAGGTAATAGGAGCCTTTAGGCAAATCGCGGAAACAGACGAGGCCTTTCGCAACCGTCGCGCCGTTGTATTTCGTCTTGTCGTCGGCGGACTTGACAGGGGGGTACTCCTCGCCGTCACGGAGGTAGCGGGTCATTTCGGGATAATTGTTGTTGTCGCCGTCGAGCTTTGGCTTTCCCTCTCCATCCAATATCGGCGCGTAGATTGTAAACTCCGCGTCTTGCAAAGGCTTGCCTTCCGTATCGGTTTTCATATCCGTATCGGTTTTCATAAAGGAGATGTCATAGTTGTTGCGGATGTTGATAATGCCCATGTTGGGACTTGCGATATTACCGCGGAGAGTCGCCTTACCGTTTTCCACTGGGAAAATGCCGAAGTATTTGCCGCTGTCCATGGTGTAGCGTAAGACAAGCGTCGCCGCGTTGTAGACATCGAGCGGCCCGCCGTTATGCCAAAGCGCGGTATTGTTTTCATTGGGCGCAAGCGACGGGGAGCCGACCAAGACAAGATAGGGAATGTCTTCCGCCCTGAAACTCTCGGGTACGATGGTCTCCCGCATATAATAAACGCCGATGGGGACAGCGGTAAAGTCAACCACGCCCTTGTTCAGCAGTTCTCCCTCAACGTTGGTATCCTCCTCGCCGTCCGCGGAGACCGCGCTGAGGAACTTCGTACTGCAAGCGCTGTCCGTATAGAGCGTGAACTCCGCGCCGGCTACCGCCTCTCCCTTGTTATCCTTCTTATTGAAGGAGATGTTGTATACCTTGTTCCAGTATACGTCGGTTTCTTCCTTATCCGCAAGACGCATACCCGCCAGATACTCCCCGTAAGAGCAACCGGTTTCCGTATCCGCAAGGGCGTTGCGGAATTTGCCGAGGCTTGCGCTACTGACGGAAAGTTCCGTCGTTGCGAACTGTTCGTCATGCAGTCTGTGCGGGCTTTGTTCGGGCCAGACCCAAATCGTGTCTCCGGTCAGTTCGCCCGCGACATGAATGGATTCCGCGTGTTTCCCGGCATACTCCGCGAGATACAGGTCCTGACGCACATAGTTTATGGAACTGCCGTTGGTGATTCTTGGGTGCCTGGTAAGATTATTCAGGTAGTTGCGGCTGAACTTCGGGGCGCCGGAAAGGTTTATTTTGCTCCCTCCCGCCAAGTAAATGCAAGCGCCCTGTTCGGCGTCGACAACGGAGCCGTTGCGCGTGGTATAGCCATTCTGCGTAAACTCCGGGCTTCCGGTGAGGTTCAGCGTGACGCCTTTTTTCAGGTAAATCGCGCCGCCCTGATTGGCGTAACAACCGCTAATCTTCGCGCCGTCGCTGATATTCAGAACGCTTTTATCCGTCTCCATATAGACCGCGCCGCTGTATTTTGGCGCGACGCAGGCGTTTATGACGCTGTCGCCAATGGTAAGCTCATGATTTCTGCTGTAGATTGCGCCGCCTATGCCCTCGCTCTGGGTAACGGAACAGGAATCAAAGCTACTGCCGGAGATAGTCGCTTTAGAGGAGGCGTCATTACTCTGGCAATACAGCGCGCCGCCGTGGTTGACGGATACGCTGTTGTTGACAGAGCAGTTTGTCAGCTCAATTTCCTTGGCGGACGTGTAGACCGAGCCGCCGTAACCGTTATTACCGGTGGTTTCGCAGTGGTCGAAAGTGGAATTGACAATTATCGTCTGCAAGCGGTTGCTTTGTCCCGCGCCGTGATTGATTGCGCCGCCGTTTAACAACGCGTAGCAGTTGACAAAACCGCTGGATTCCACCGTCAGCGTTGCGGTTCTGGAGCATACGGCGCCGCCATTCGCGTTTTGCGCGTTCGGATTGGCATAGCAATTTGTGAAGGAGCAGTTTCTGATTGTAGTATAGGCTGTCGTATTGTCACTGTTGTTGTGGAACACGGCGCCGCCCTCGTTCGCGGAGTGGCAATTTGTGAAAACCGCGCCGTTTATCTCCGCGTCCATGCCGCTGACGTATATCGCGCCTCCGCTGTTGGCGGAGCAGTTCGTGAACGCCGCGCCGTATTTCTCCGCGCCATTGACGCGTAAGCTCTTTGCGAAGATTGCGCCGCCGTTGTCCGTCGAAACGCAGTTCAGGAACTTGACCGACGCCGACGCCTTCTCCGCATCATAGGCGCCGTTTATCTCTACCGACGCGTCATTATTCTGCGCGTTAATGGCCGCGCCGGGCGAGGCGTAACCGTACTGCATAGTCGTGCCGCCGTTGATAATCAGCTTGCCGGAGGCCGCTTCAATCAGCCTGTAATTGCCTTGGGCGGTTGTCTTGTCCTTGCGACCGTCCAGCGTGATGTTTTCAAGCTGGAAGGTTGCGCCGCTCTTGTTCAGCTTGAAGAGTTGGCTGGTACTGTTGTCGCGGGAGATTGTGCAGACTGTGCCCTCGACGCCCCGGTAGGGATACTTGTCATCAGGCTCGGACGTAGAGGCGGTGGTCAGCGTGACATTCGCCTCGGGGAAGTTTTCTATTTGCCCCGTCTGTTTGACCTTGTACTCCTCCACCAGCATTTTCACATACACCGGGTCGCCCCCGCTGACCTTAGTGAAATCGTCAAAGGCCATCGTCAATCTTTGGTAGACCGCGTCCCTGCCGTCGGAGCGCGTAAGGGTGTTGCCGTCCTTATCGGTAATTTTGCAGACGTAAGCACCCCAGTAGATATAGCTGTCCGATTCGTCCTTCTTGTAGCCGAAGAGCGATTCGTCTCGGTCATTGAAAAAAGCGTCCAGATAATTCGCGCCGTGAGAATCCGTGCCGTTGTCCGTTCCGTGGGTACCAAAGGCCTGTCCCTCTTGTCCGCGATTCTTGTAGGCGTTGTTGGAATCGCTCACATAAACGCCGACATTCGCCTGCTCGCCAAGACCGCTATCCGTGGTGTAGATTGTCGTTACGTTGTTGTTCTGTAACAGGACATCGTGCATATAGACGGAATCGGCGCTACAGGCGTTGTCCTCTACTTTGACATTGCCCTCGAAGTACAGTATACCGCCATGAACGGCGCCGCTGTTTATATCGAAAACAGTATTGTCCGTAATTTCGACGCCGGAGAAAATCGCCCTGTTTTGAACATAGACCGCGCTACCGTTGTTCGCCTGACACTCCTTGATAGAGCCGCCGCGAATGGTTGCGGTCAGGCTAGCGGAGCCGTTTTTGCTCAGATACACGCCGCCGCCGTTGAGCGTCGCGCTACAATTGCTGATAACGCAACCCATCAGGGACACTTCCGCCGCCGCCCGCGTCCATATCGCGCCGCCGTTGCCGCTGTCCGCAATTTCGCTGATATGCGTGGCGGCGCAGCCGGTAAAGCTGACGTTTGCGGAAATCAGGGTTCTTTGCGGACTGCTGTTGCCGATAGCCGTATTATGGGACACCGCGCCGCCCTTGGAAGAAGAGGTGCAGTTTTCAAAAGAGGAGGTTCCGTCAATGAGCAGAATATTCGTCTGCGCAAACACCGCGCCGCCGTCCATCTTCGCCGAGCAGTCTTTGAAGGTTGTATTCGTGATAGTAGCTTGGCTATTTTCACTAGCGCCCGCGGTTACGCCGCGCCCATTGCAGAATAGCGCGCCGCCCTGTTTCAGCGTCGAGACGCAGTTTTCAAAAGAGCTGTCCTTTACTTCCACAATCTGGGCCTTGGTGCAAATGCCTCCGCCATAGTGTTGTACGGCGGTTGGTTGATAACGGTCCTCAGCGCGGCAGTTCTTAAAGGTACAGTTGTCCACAATCAGCTGGGAAGGCCATTTTTCGTCGCCCGCCGCCGCGCTCTTGTAGACATGGTTCATTGCGCCGCCTTCTTTGCCCGCCCAGCAGTCCGTAAAGCTACAGTCCTTCAACGTGACATAGGTCATATAGGTCTGAATCGCGCCGCCACTGCCGTTTCCGGTGCCGGAACTTGTGTTTGCAAAGTGACAATCTTCAATCAGAATCTCGCTTCGGTAATTGCTTCCTTCATTTTTCGGATACGTCGCCACCGCGCCGCCCTGACCGCCGCTGTCGCAGTTTTTCACCGTGCAATGGGCCATGGTGAAAGAATCCGTCACGACCATGACCGCGCTTCCCGAACCGCGGGTAAGGCAGTCCTCAAAGCTACAGTATTCCACCGTGAGCGACGCGACCGTTTTCGCTCGGATGGCGCCGCCGCCAAACTGTCTATCGTTGTACATATCCTTGGAAATGCACTCGACAAAGCGCGTTCCCCGGATACTGACAGTCGCGTTCGCGCCGCTCATGGAGATTGCGCCGCCCTCATCCGCCCGGCTTTTATCCTGCGGATTCGTACTGCTGGCGGTACATCTTAGGAAGGAAACGCCGGGTTTGTCAAGATTCGCGCCGCCGTCAATGACAGCGTAAGTCTCCGCTGTGTTATACTCCTTGTAGATTGCGCCGCCGTAGTTGTCCGTAGCTGAGCAGTCGACAAATTGAACGCCGGGTTCCGCGTTTTCATCGTCATAGACGCCGCGAATCAGAAGGTTCGCGCTCGCGGTCGCGTAGATTGCGCCGCCGGAGCGGGCGTGACAGTTCGAGAACTGGCCCGCGGTCATGTTCAGGGCGCCTCCGGTGAGGTACACCGCGCCGCCGCGCCCCCAGCCGCCGTCGCTATAGGCTTTCATTTCGCAATTTCGCAGGGTTGCGCCGTCAGTGATATTCAGCGTACCGCCCGAAACGTTTATCAGGCCGCCATTTGTCTGTATTTCCGCCTTGCGGCTAGGCGTAAGCGTACTTCCGCCATCCAAAATGATGTCGGTCAGCGTGACGGTTCCGCCTGTCAGATAGAAGCAGGAATAACTAGCGCCGTCGCCGTATCTGTAAATGGTCGCACGCGTTCTTGCGCCGACATAGGGGAAAGTCGCGTCGTCTTTGTCCGCGGTAGTCAGCGTCATGTCGGCGTTCGGGAAATTGAGCGCGGCGGCTTGCCGGATATGGTATTCGTCCACCAGCATTTTCACTGCGGCGGGCGTTGCCGACGTTCCGTCAAACGTGCCGCCATAAGCCGCGAAAGCCTCCGAGAGCGTCTTGTACACGGCGGGATTGCCGTCTTGATAGAGTGTGTTCCCGTCGGCGTCGGTAATCTTGCAAACGCCGCTGATGAAAGACACGACGCCGTCCTGTTTGACAGGGTTGATAGTAAAACTCCGGTCAACGTTGTCCGCGTCGGCAAAGTCCGTCGAATAGGCGATACAGTCGCCGGAAGCCGTCAATTCCAGCGTGGCGCCGTTGGAGACGCTGAGGTTTTTCGTAGCGTTGGCGGAAAGGGCGAAACTTGCCTGACCGCTGTCGTCCGTAGTCACGTCGTCGGCGAGCGCATAGTTTCCCGGGGCGTCAGCATTGCTCAACGTTACGGTGAAGGTGAAAGGCTCATTGCAGGCGTTTTTCACGGTAACAATACGCGTGTTTCGCGCCTCCCGCGTCCAGACGGCGTAGAGCGTCAGGGGTTCGTTCACGGGATTGTCAAAGTTATATTCCTTGCCGGAAATGTCCTCGCCCGCCGTATGACTTTCTTCCGCGAACTCCTTGTCCAGCGTCCAGCCGAGAAACGCTATATTTTCCGCCGTGGGATAGACCGGGGCGCCCGGTTGCGGGGCCTTCTCGCCGACGTTCACGGCAACCTGATAAACCTTACGGTCGCCGTCTCTGTCGTTGTAGCCGTCCATTTCCGTCGTCCATACGCCGCCGTTGACATCAAAGCTCACTAGCGGCTGTTCGGTAAAGGCGACAGTGGAATCAGCCGGGCCGTATCTCAACTTGCCGGACACCTCAAAATGATTATCGTTGTAAACGCGCATGATAGCCGGATTCGCGTCCTCCGGGTAGGAAGGCTCGTTTACAATGGTCATATAATAATCCGTGTGACCGTCGCCGGAAATCTTGTAGGTTTGATTGTCCTTATACTCGACCGCCAAAATAGCCGTCTCTCCGGTTTTGACCGTTACGGTAGCCGTTCGATTGTTCAGGGTAACCGCTTCCTGACCGTCCCGGGCCTCATTGACCCTGTACATCTTCGCGGAGGCGCTGACATAAACTTGGATGTCCGCAAGGTCTAACGAACACTTGTTTTCCACGACCAGATTGATAAGCTGGGTATTGGTGAAGGAAACCGTTTCATCCTTTGTCACAGTGAACTCAGTATCAAGCGGCGTGCTGGTATCATTATCCTTATCGTTTCTCGTCTCATAGCCGACTACGAAAGTCTCGGCGACTTTGAACGTCGCGCCATAGGGGACAACGAGGTTTTTGGTCTCCCCCGTCGCCAGTTGAAAGACCTGCTTGCCGTCAGTAAAGCCGTTAGCGTCGTAATCGTCCTCTCCTTCCGCGCCGTCGGTTACGGTAGCGGTAAAGGTGAACGGCTCCGTATTGCCGGAGTAGCCGCTGACCGTGTTTTTCACGGTTACAGTCTGCGTCTTGCGGACGTTGCGGAAGGCGATGCTCTTGGTATCACTGGAAACAGAGTTGATTGTCGCCGTCGCGCCTGATTGGAACTCTCCGCCATTGACGGAATAAACGGTACCGTAAATTTCCGTCTCCGCGCCGTCGACAGTCTTTTTGACCGGCGTCTCCTTCACTTCCAGTTTCGCGCCGTCCGGGATAATCAGGGTGACGCTCTGGGAGGAAACGTCTTCCGGAAATTGGAAGATAACGGTAGCCTGACCGTTTTCGTCGGCGGTGATGTTGTTCTCCGGGTTCTCTGTATCCTCGTACATGACATAGCCCGCCGCGGGCGCCTCGTCCTTGCGGGTAAGCGTGACCGTAAAGGTAAAGGACTCCGTCGCCGAGACTTTGTTCTCCAGTTCCTTGCTCAACTCAATCACGGCGATTTTCCGCACATTGGAAAAGGTAACGTTCGCGCCGTCGTCCGTCACAGGGAATACGAAAATGTTGTCATTTTCCGTTTTCGTATCCTCAATTGCGATGCCAGTCGCCTCTTCCGTGCCTTCTTCCGCTTTCTCTTCCGTTTCCCCTTCCGTCTCTTCTTCCGTTTCCTCTTTGGGCATGGTTTGCGCCGAGGTTATAATCTGGTAGTCCTCGTTCTCCGTCTCCTCAATGCGCATGGTCGCGCCGACAGGAACTTTGAATGACAGTTTATCCGGCGTATCGTTCGACGGCGACATGGCAAACCGCACAACGCCGCTTGTATCCGTTGTCATCCCGTCCGTAAGAGCGAAGGCGGAAACGGGCGTTCCGTCCGCGTCGGTCAGTTTGAGGCTAAAGTTAAACTTTTGCGTCTCCGTTTCCGTTTTCAGCCTGTCCCGCATAGTTTTCGTCAGATTCACCGTCGCCATTCTGCGGACGCTCGTCACGGTAAGGCCGCTGTCGCCTTGGAGGGAGAAACCGCCGTTGTCGATTGTCAGCTCCTGATTGAGTTCATGATTGACGCCCGTATAGACTGAACTATAATTAGACGCCTCCTCCTCAATCGTATACTCGCCGACCGGGAGCGAAGCGATGATGATGTTGTCGTTGTTCTTGACGTTTCTCAGGACGATGGAGCCGGGCGTATTCCGCTTTGCGGCGGTAATCGTATAGTCCACGCTGCCGTCAATGATATAGTTGCTCTTTCGGATGGAAGTAGATGTGAGCGTCAGCGTAAAGCGGTCGTTAGCGTTCGCGCCCACGGGGTCAACGACTTTCTTGATGGTCAGCGTCAGGCCGTCCCAGACGATATTCGTCGATGTGCCGTCCTTGAGCTTGCCGCGATACTCGTACTGGTCATTGACAAAGCAAGTGAGATTATCGGTCATCTCAAATTCGGCGGTGGCGAACTGTTCGCCGATTTCGCGGTGCGTTTCCATGGCGCGCACGCCGATTTTCGCGTCGCTACTTAACCCCGGCGCAACCACATTGATAATATTATCGCTGTCCGCGCCGATGTAAATGTTGGCCCATTCTCCGTCTACGTTCCGGTTGTCGAAAATCACAGGGGCGTTAGAGAGATTAACCTTGACCTCGGGATTATAGACCGTCACCGCGCCGTCGTCCGCGGCGGTATTGTCGCGGATGACGCCGCCGGTCATAGTCAGCGCGCCGGATTCCAGATAGAACGCCGCGCCGCTCGTCGCGCTGTTGCCGGTGACGGCGCCGCCGCGCATGTTCACGACGCCTTCGGAGTAGACCGCGCCGCCCTTGCCGCTGACGGAGGAATTACGGAGCGTCGTATTCTCGCTCAAATTCAGCGTGCCCGTATTATACACAAGGCCGCCGTCGCCGTCCATGATGATTGCGGCGTTGGTAGCGTCCTCGCCGTCCGCGGCGTCCGCGACGTTCGCGCCGTCCAAGATAATCTTTTCCAGCGACAATACGCCGTCGTTGGTGAACATACTGCCGTTGTCCCCGCCTCTGGAGATAACGGCGGTGTCGGTATTTTCGTCTCTGGCGGTCTTGAAATGAAACTCAGCTTCCGGCTCTTCCGCTTCCGTCGGCGCCGTCGTCAGGGTAATGTCCTCGTCTTCACGAACATCGAATATATCCGTGTCAGGCTTCTCGTAGTCTTCCAAGACCCAGATAGTCGCTTTTTTGTGATAGAACGCCTCATGGTCGCGGATATAAGCAAGGGCGCTTTTCAGGGATTCAAAGGGCGTTTCCTTGCCGTCCACGCCCGTCACCTTGCAGATAACGCGCAGGGTGGCGGTGTAAGTGATGAGAGCGTTGTTGTTTGCCGCCTCCACTTCAAATTGAAATACTCTGCCGTTTTCGGTATCCAAATCTGAAATTTTGTCAGACTCCGCTTCCACCACGTATTCGGGGTTTACCGCCTCCGTGATGGTTGCGGTGACGCCGACGGGGAGCGTCAAGTCGATGGAAGTTCCCGGTTTCAGCGGGTCAAGCGGATTTTCCGGTTTCAGGGTGAAGGTCGCTTTGCCGTTCCAATCCGTCACAAGGTCGTCGCGCACTTGATAACCGCGAATCACATACGAACCCTTTTTCAGCGTCAGCGTGAAACCGAAATCCGTATTGGGCGCTTCCGGGCGCGGGTCATTCACAAGAGGCGCCTTTCTCACCGTGACGGAAACCGTCTCCGGCGCAATCTTGTTGCTGATGGTGACGGTATGCGTCGCGTAATTGGGCGCGTCGGCTTCCGTCAGCGCGTATGTCTCGTCTCCGAAAGAGGGGATAGTTTCAAGGACATAGTAATAATAAGGTTTTTTGTTATCGTCGCTGTATTTATCCAAGTCGCGGACAGACGTAGTCCAGCCGTCCGCATGACCGAAGCTCACGCCGCTGCGCGCTTTCGTCAGGTCGCCGTCGCTGATGAAAGCGGACATCTCCTCATTCGTAACGCCGTCGGCGCGCATCTCATCAGGGAGCTTTTCCGTCGTGCGGTAAATGTCAAAGGTGACATTCGGCTGTTTCGCCAGCGTTTCATCATCCCTGACCTTCTCACCGTCAAAGTCATACCACTCTTTGTTGACCGTCAGCGTCGTGGCGGGCTTGTTGCGCACGATATACACGCCGCTGTCCGAAACGCCGTATTCCTGAACATAGCTTTCAAGAATATCGTTGTTATTCTTATTATCGATACGCTCTTCCCTGATAGAGTAGACGATTGGCTGATTCTGGTCGTCCCGTGCGGGAAGATTCGTGAAAGCGTGGTTGTTATAGGGCGCCGTACCGCTCAAGACGACTGTCATGGCTTCGTCGTTTTCATCCAAAACGGGTTCGGGCGTCGCGTCGCCGACGGACTGATAAAGCCCGATTGTCACGTTTTTCACATCGCCGGGCCACGCGTTGCCCTGCCATGTCGCCATAACGGGAATTGTAAGCCGTTCCTTCTGGTTGTCTACGGTCTGATTCTCATAGGTTTCGGAAAGATTGACCGCCGTTTCGCCCTCGGGAAGATTTCTCAGAATCGTCGGGATGAAATAGTCGTCGTTGCAAAAGTAGAAGTAGAGCTTTTCAGGATTCAGGGGCAACAGATACCCCGCGGGCGGCGTCGTCTCGACGACATAGTAGAGCGTTTCGGACTGGAAAGGCGCGCCGCCGCTGATGACTATCTCGCCGTTTTTGCCCGTGGTATAGGTCTTCATCTCCGCGTCGTCGCCCGCTCTTTTCACGGTAAAGACAGCGCCGGAGAGCGTCTCGCCCGTCTCCTTGTCCATCTTGGTGAGCGTGAGCTTGGGTTCCTCATACTCGTTGTCGATGACGATGTTGAAACTGCTTTCAATGTTTCTCTCGGTCAAGGTAAATTCCTGCGGGTTCGTGTCCTGTTGAGAATCTCCCGCGCCGATGATGAGATAGTAGGTCGTGTTAAGAATGACCGCGCTGCCCAAATCCCACGGACGTTGGTTTTCCTGAATCACGCGGTAAGTCTCGTCGAGTTCAAAATCCTTGGCCGCGTCAAAGGTCAGGGAGCCGTAACTGAACTCCGTGTAGGGGTGGCGCTCCACTTCCTCCCAACCGTTCTCTTCGGTTTTCCTCTGCAAAATCACCTCAACCGCGTTTTGCTGATTGCTGTTCAGGCTATAGTTCCCGGAGAAACGCAAGGAGACATTCAAACTGGCCTCCTCCGCGTAGAGACGTACCTTGATGGTGTCGCCGTTGAAATAGGTCCATGCCCCGCCGGAGTTATAGTTAGGGTCATCCGTAATCATGAAGTTGTAGAGCGTATTGTCCCTCTTGTAGCCCGACGGAGCCTTAATCATTTCAAGGTAGTAAGCGGTGTTCTTCTGAATGGAGACATCGCCGCTCTCCTCGTCAAGACGAATATCCGCGTAGCCGTCGTCGCCCGTGGTAAAGATTACGGCATCGCCGGCGTTGTCGCCCTTCTTGAAACTCATGGGCCGCCCGTTGGCGTCCAGCAGGATGAATTGCGCCCCCGGAATGCCCGTCTGCATATTGCCGTCGCCATACACGTACAGTTTGAGCATATAGACGCCGGAGGCGGCGTCCACCTCGGAGGCGCTGGGGAAGATGGTTTCCGTTTGAGAAAGCTCGACCTTATCAATTTGCGTTTCGTTAGAATCCAGAAGTTCCGCGTAATTGCCGAAAATCACCTCTTCGCCCGGCTGGGCTGTAATGCGGGTACGGTAGCTGATTGTGACGGAAACGCCGTCCGGTATGACAAAGGAACCGGTATTGCCTCTGTAATCATAGGTAACATCGTCCGCCGGAACGGCTTTAATGCTGGCATAGTCAATAGACTGGTCGGAAACGTCATTACCGGATTCATCTTTGTGTGTCAGAGCGAACGTATCCCTGAGCGTGAGCGGATTCCCGCCGTTCAGCTTGAAGCCTTTCGGGTTCACCTTCACCGACCATGTCGCCCAACTGCCTTCCAGAGCGGTACGCGTCTTTTCCAGCGGCTTATAGGAAAACGCGCTGGAGACAGTATCGCTGTCATCGGCGCTGTCGTTGGCGGGGTTGTTGTCCGTACCGTCGTTGTTATAAATCGTTACGGCGTTTTGCGTTGCGGCCTGTCCCGCGCCGATATAGGTCGCGCTTAAGACATAGGCCGTATAGCTCAGAGTAATAATGTCGCCGTCGTACATATGGGCGACGGTAAGGGGAAAGCCTGTAAAGTCCGTGGCCCCGGATGTCACCGCTTCGGCGTTGACTTCACTTTGGGGAAGCTCGTCCGCAAGCTCCTTATGATGTTCATAGGTATAGGAGCCGGAAACGAATACCAAATCGGATTCCGCGACGCTTGTCAAGTCCTCAATCACAACGGGATACTGTTTCGACGTTTCATCCTCGCCCTGCGTCACCGTATAGTCCATGTCGCCTTCCGCTTCCACGACTACGGTATAGGCGATAACGCCGTTTTCCGCGTCATAGTCCCCGGCGCTCATCGTGACTTTGGGGTTATGCTTCTCCTCGCCCAACAGTTGAACGGAATCTTGAACGTCGTTATTCTCCGGCGCGGCGTCGCCCGTCTCGTTATTCTCCGACGCGGCGTCGCCCGTCTCCGGATTCTCCGACGCGGAGCCGTCCGTCTCGCTATTCTCCGACGCGGCGTCGCCCGTCTCGTTATTCTCCGACGCGGCGTCGTCCGTCTCGTTATTCTCCGGCGCGGCGTCGCTTGTTCCCGTATTCTCCGACCCGGCGTCGCCTGTCTCCGTATTCTCCGACGCGCCGTCGCCTGTCTCTGGGTTCTCCGACGCGCCGTCGTTCGTCTCCGGATTCTCCGGCGTAACGTCGCCCGTCTCCGGATTCTCCGACACGCCGTCGCCTGTTCCCGTATTCTCCGACGTATCGTCGCCCGTCTCGTTATTCTCCGACGCGGCGTCGTAAACCGTGGCGACATCATAGGCGGCGCCGTCCGAGACCGTCAAAGTCCCGGACGCGCCAACGAATGAATCCAGCAAAATCAGCGTTACCAGACAGAACGCCAGAAATCTCTTGGTTTTATTGAATATTCCGCGCATATGCGTTCACCTCATTCTATCGCGTCAAACGCGGCGCAACTGCGCCCTCACCCGGCGGGGATGTTGATAACCGGCTAAGGGACATTAATCATTAATAACCAGCGTATCCAGCGGGGGCCAGTCTCCGTAGTGCGTCGTCATCCATCCCGGGCTTGTCACCCCGGAGTTTAACTCGCTGATGGTTCGGAATGTGTACAGGCTATGTTTGCCATTTGTGTAATGACGTTGCAGGTACTCATCATAAGGCATTGCGTTCTTTACGCCATAGGCTTTAGGGTTCGTATCCCACGGAGAGATGTCCGTGGTGATGACACCTGTCGCCTTCCTTACAGGGTCAAGACCTTCTGTGACGGTAGAGAAATAGCTGTTTTCCTTATTAGTGTCCGTATTTAGCGTTCCCTTGAGTTCGCCTATGAACGCGCCCGCGCCTTCGCTATCTTTGACATAGCCCGTCGCGTAACAGTTCTCAATCGTGCCGCCAGTCATACTGCCAATCAAGCCTCCGGCGTTCGTCGAGCCGTCCGCGCTGGTAGTCGCGTAGCAGTTTAACACCTTCAAAGTTCCGGCGCTACTACTTCCGATAAGGCCGCCCGCGTTTTTACCGGTAACGTTGCAATTTACCTTATCATACGTTGCGACTATTGGATTTCCATCAGTGTCCTTAGAGATTACATGGCCTCCCGCGTAACTGTTACGCACAGTGACATTCGAGCCGCTTGTAATTTTACCAATCAGCCCTCCGGCGTCGCCATTGGTAGTCGATGATTTGACGTAGACCGCCGCCGCGCTCTGTTCGACAGTACACGCTCCGGTTATTTCCCCTATCAGGCCGCCGACGGAAGTCTGTCCGTCTATCCACTTATTGGCTTCCGGGAGAGTATCTCCCGTGTCATGATGAGCCAACACGCCCGTTACATTTGAATTGTCCAGAACGCCCGCAAGCGCGCCCGTCGCCTTGTTGTTGCCGCTTGACTTGACGCTGAAATTCACAAGTTTCAAATTCGTAACGCTTGAGTGATGTCCGAGCGTTGCGAATAACCCGGCGTTTTCGGATATATTAATCTCCACATTGGCGATTTTTTTGTTGTTTCCATCATAGGCAATCGTTCCATCATTTGTAATAGGCAAATAGCATCCTTCTTCAGAATGGGAGGTATCGGCGCGATACACCTGAACCTTTTTACTTCCCTCTTCTCCGACATTCTTTCCGGTGATAGCCGCCATAAACGCGAGCCAATCCATATTGCCGGACTGTATCGCGCCCGTGATTACTTGCCTCTTGTTTTCGTCCAAAAAATAGCAGAAAGGCGCTTCCCCATTCACGCGGACATTGCCTAACTTCTCCGCGTTGATTTTGGAAATTGCGCGGTCTAAATTCTCCAAATGCCGGAAATTAGAAATGTACGCCGCAAAAGTGTGAGAATCCGAAAAGAAAGGCGCTATCGGTTTGAGCGAATCAGCGAAAAGGCTGTTTGTTGTAGCGTCGGCGCTACGCGCAATATTCGTCAGTTTATTATTGTTATAGGCTTCCGCATATATAACAATATCTTCCCCCGGATACAGGCGGCCTTCGCAGGCTTGATAAAAATGCTCAATTTGCTTATCGCTTGTCACATCGTCAAGAACAACGCGAATATCTGATGTTGTCCCAGAACCTCTTGCAAGGGAGCCGTCGTTTATTAACTCAATTGTGCATTCCTTTCCGCTTTGCAGTCCTTTAATAATAAGGTGCAATTTGGCGTCAGCAATTGAGGCGTTTGGATTGCTAATATCCACATACAACCGCTCGGCGTTGGTTACAGTGATAACAGGAGGATTCAAAGGGTCTCCCGGTGTCAAGTCCGGCAGTTCGCCGCCCTCCGCGCCGTACCAGCCAATCACCGCGTCGTCCGCGCCATAATGTTGCCGAAGTCCTTTTTTAGTGGAACCGCTATAGCTCCATACTGAATCCTGCTCATCAGATGAGGAAAAATCCTTATTTGTAAACGTATGGCTAAATCTCCCGCTTTGCGCCACGTAGAACACCTCCAGCACAAGCGCGGGGTTCTTTTGATAGCGGATAACGTAACTTCCGCCCGAGCGGACGGTTTCATCCACCGACGCGAAGGGAAGCATAACCTTATACAGCATATCCAACGGTTCCGCCGTCCCTTCCGCGTCCTCTTCCTCTTCTTC
>JAFSOM010000284.1 GCA_017447005.1 Oscillibacter sp. | reverse complement strand
TCCGTCACTGCGTGACACCTTCCCCCGTTCCGGGGGAAGGAAGAAACCTCATGACGTAATCTCTGAAAGCCTTGCAGGGTTGCGACAAAATCCCTCCCCCGCGCACGGGGGAGGGTGGCGCGTAGCGCCGGGTGGGGGTCTTTCTCTCTTAACTTAACGCCTATGCCCGGAACGGGGGAAGGTGGCGCGCAGCGCCGGATGAGGGCAAGTTTTATCCCGCGCCGGATAAGGGCAAGTTTTATCCCGCGCCGGATGAGGCCGAAAATCTCAACTTGCCAATGATTGCCATACGCGTACCCGGAACCGCTTTTACCAAATTTACGATTGACCTGACGCGCAAAACGCGCTATAATGCGCCTGTATCACGGTCGAACCCGGCGGAATTTCCGCTTTCCGGGCATGGCCTCAGTAAACAAAGAAGGAGAGACAGGAAATGATGAAGAATCTGGAAATCAAAGCCCGTCTGCTTGTGGCCTTCCTGCTTGTGGTTGCCTTTATGGTCGTCACCGGGGTTGTGTCCATGGTCATGCTCTCGCGGGTCGGAAACACGCTGAAAAATTTCCATGACACGTCCTATCAGACGGTCGTGAACTCGTGGAAGGGCAAGCGGGCGTTAAGCGCCTTGCGGGCGAATCTGTTGCAGACGACCGTCGAAGCGAACCCCAGACTGTCCGAAAGTTATATTGCCGAGGCCAGAGCGGAGTTTATCACGTTCCAAGAGGCCGTGGACGCGCTCGAAAACACGTATATGGGCGACCCGGCGAACCTGACGCGCCTTGACAGCCTTGTGACGCAGGTCACGCCGATGATTAACAACCTCTATGTCTACGCCGGTAACAGCGACCTTGACAACGGCTACGCCTATTTGCGCGACGTATACCAGCCCGTCGCCAACGAACTGCGCGATATGTTCGACAGTATCGGCGCGGAGGCCGACGTCCGCGCCACGGATAAAGTCAACGCCGGGGAATCCGCCGCGACTATCGCCGACGTGACCGTTATTGTCATGATATTCTTAAGCGCGATTGTCAGCGTATTTCTCGCGCTGTCGATTGCAAAGACCATCACGACGCCCGTAGACGAAATGCAGGCCGTGACGCTCGCGGTCTCTCAAGGCGACTTTGAATCCGTCATCCGCTACACGGGCAAGGACGCGCTCGGACATCTCGCCGACAATATGCGCAACCTGACCGCGACGATTAAGGAAATTATCACGGATATTGAAATGCAGTTAAAGGCCATGGGCGAAGGAAACTTCAACATCCGCAGCCGTAACGAGGCAATGTATCTCGGTTCGTTCTCGCGCATTCAGGAGGCCATGACGAAGTTAAGCCGCGCCGTCAGCGAAACCATGTCTCAAATTGACATCTCCGCCGACCAAGTCAACAGCGGCGGCGAACAAATTTCCGCCAGCGCGCAGGCCATGGCCCAAGGCGCCACGGAACAGGCGTCGAGCGTGTCCGAACTCGCCACCACGATTAACGGCATTTCCCACGCCGTGGACGAGACCGCCGCCCACGCCCAAAGCGCCAAAGAGGATAACCAAGCCTCCCATGACCAGATTGCCATTTGTTCCGCGCATATGGCCGACCTCATGGGCGCCATGAAAGCGATTGAGGATAAGTCGCTGGAAATCAGCAAGGTTATCAAGACTATCGAGGACATCGCTTTCCAGACGAATATTCTCGCGCTGAACGCGGCGGTAGAGGCGGCGCGGGCCGGGGCCGCGGGCAAGGGATTCGCGGTCGTCGCCGACGAAGTGCGCAACCTTGCGACGAAATCGCAGGAGGCCTCCAAGAGCACCGCGACGCTGATTGAGGAGACGGTCAAGGCGGTCAACGAGGGAAGCCGGCTGTCCGTGGAGACCGACGAATCGCTGAAAGAAGTGGTTATCCGCGCCCAGAAGGTCATGGACGCCGTGACGCGCATTTCTCAGGCCACGGATATGCAGTCGCGTGACGTGCAACAGGTCAGTACGGGCATTGACCAAATTTCCAGCGTCGTACAGACGAACAGCGCCACGGCGGAACAGTCCGCCGCCGCCAGCGAGGAGTTGTCCGGACAGGCCAGCGTGCTGAAAGAGCTGGTAGGCCGCTTCACGCTCCGCAACGAGAACAGTTCCGGCGTCCGCGTCTAAAATGTTCCGTTGCGGCAACAAGCCTTCCCTCTCCGGGGGGAAGGCGTCGCGGCGTAGATGACGGTAATCAACCCCGGCGCGAACCGCATAAGGAGGCGGGAAGATGTACAAAATTATTGTCAGCGATTTGGACGAAACCCTCTTGACGACGGACGACAAAAGCGTATCGGAGGCGAACCGCGCCGCGATAAAGGCCGTGCGGGAAATGGGCGTCCGGTTTGTTCCCGCGTCCGGGCGCGGATTCCGGAGCATGGATAAGACGCTCAAAGAATTAGGCCTCTACGACCTCCCGGAAGAGTACGTGATTTCCTTCAACGGCGGCGCGATTACCGAAAACCGCGGAAACCGCGTCTTGCACTTTCAGGGAATCCCGTTTTCGACGGCGGAGGAACTCTATCGGCGCGGCTTTCAGTACGACGTTTGCATGCACGTCTACACGATTGATACGGTTTACGTCAGCAACTTTGTTTCGTGGGAACAGGACTTTCTCCGGGGACGCATGGAAGTGACGGAAATTCACGAGAAAAACCTTGACTTTCTGAAAGGTCAGGAAATTGTCAAGTGCCTGTACATGAACACCGACCACGCGTATTTGACGCGAATCGCCGACGAATTATCCGACGTTACGGGCGATATGGACGTTAGTTATTCGTCTAACCGCTATCTGGAGTTTAACCAGAAGGGCGTGAACAAGGGTTCCGGACTGCGGAAACTCGCCGAATTACTGGGCGTCGATATGAAAGATACCATTGCCATCGGCGACAACTATAATGACTTGACCATGATTCAGGCCGCCGGATTAGGCGTCGGCGTGGCGAACACCGTGGAGGAGATGAAGCCCCTTTGCGACTACGTCACCGCCGCCGACTGCAATCACGGCGCCGTGGCGGAAGTCCTGCACAAGTTCGTTCTGCGGGACTGGTAAACAGCATTGCATAAATTAAGGAGGACACAACCGCGCATGAAGTACGATTTCACCGCTATTGAGGCGAAATGGCAACAAAAATGGCTGGAAGTCAAGCCGTTCGCCGCCGTGACCGGGGACAAAACCCGCGAAAAGTTTTTCGGTCTGATTGAGTTTCCGTACCCGTCCGGACAGGGCCTGCACGTCGGACACGCAAGGCCCTTTACGGCGATGGACATCATCTGCCGTAAGAAGCGCATGGAGGGCTACAACGTCCTCTTCCCGATTGGCTTTGACGCCTTCGGACTGCCGACCGAAAACTACGCCATTAAAAACCACATCCACCCGGCGAAAGTCACCCGCGACAACATCCAAAATTTCACGAAACAGTTGCACATGCTGGGCTACTCGTTCGACTGGGACCGCGTCGTCGATACCACAGACCCCAAATATTATAAGTGGACGCAGTGGATTTTCTTACAGCTCTTCAAGCATGGTCTTGCTTACAAAGCCTCTATGCCCGTCAACTGGTGCACGAGTTGCAAATGCGTCCTTGCCAACGAGGAAGTCGTGGAGGGCGTGTGCGAACGTTGCGGAAGCGCGGTTATCCGGCGTGAGAAAAGCCAGTGGATGTTAGCTATCACCAAGTACGCCGACCGCCTCATTGACGACCTCGACACCGTGGACTATATCAGCCGCGTGAAGATTCAGCAACGCAACTGGATAGGCCGCTCGGAGGGCGCGGAGATACGTTTCCCCACGTCCGCCGGGGATACGCTCACGGTCTATACGACGCGTTCCGATACGCTGTTCGGCGTCACGTATATGGTACTTTCGCCGGAACACCCGTATTTGAAGGCGTGGAAGGATAAAATCAGCAACTGGGACGAAGTTTCGGCGTATCTGGACGAAGCCGCCCGGAAGTCCGATTTTGAGCGCAGTGAACTGAATAAAGACAAAACGGGCGTCCGGCTGGACGGCGTCACCGCGACGAATCCCGCCAACGGTACGGAAATTCCCGTGTTCGTCTCCGACTACGTGCTGATGAGTTACGGCACGGGCGCGGTCATGGGCGTACCCGGTCACGACCAGCGCGACTGGGACTTTGCCACGAAATTCGGTCTGCCCATTATCGAAGTCGTCAAGGGCGGCGACATCACCAAGGAAGCGTTTATTCTCAAAGACGATACGGGCGTTATGGTCAACTCCGGTTTCCTGAACGGCATGACGGTCAAGGACGCGATTCCCGCTATGGTCAAGTGGGTGGCGGAACAGGGTATCGGGACGCCGAAAACCAATTTCAAGCTCCGCGACTGGGTCTTTTCGCGTCAACGCTACTGGGGCGAGCCGATACCGCTGGTAAGCTGTCCGGAATGCGGCTGGGTTCCGCTGGACGAATCCGAATTGCCGTTGCTCCTGCCGGAAGTGGAATCCTACGAACTCACCGACGACGGCGAAAGCCCGCTGTCGGCGATGACGGACTGGGTCAACACGACGTGCCCGAAGTGCGGCGGCCCCGCCAAACGCGAAACGGATACCATGCCGCAATGGGCCGGGTCATGCTGGTATTTCTTACGCTATATGGACCCCCACAATGACAAGGCGTTAGCGTCCAAGGAAGCCCTCGAATACTGGTCTCCGGTCGACTGGTACAACGGCGGCATGGAGCACACCACGTTACACCTGCTCTATAGCCGTTTCTGGCATAAGTTCTTATACGACATTGGCGCGGTTCCGACGCCCGAGCCTTACGCCAAGCGTACCAGTCACGGCATGATTTTAGGCGAAGGCGGCGAAAAGATGTCGAAGTCCCGCGGCAACGTCGTCAACCCCAACGACATTGTGGCGCAGTACGGCGCGGACACCATGCGGCTTTATATTATGTTCGTGGGCGACTTTGAGAAGGCCGCGATTTGGTCGACGGAGGCCGTCAAGGGTTCCAAACGCTTCCTTGACCGCGTATGGAATCTCGCGGAGGCCGCGTCGGAGAGCGACGCCGTGACGCCCGTCAACGAAACGGCGTTGCACCGTACCATTAAG
This sequence comes from Oscillibacter sp., assembly GCA_017447005.1. GTDB lineage: Bacteria > Bacillota > Clostridia > Oscillospirales > Oscillospiraceae > Oscillibacter. Next base: position 9,269 of record JAFSOM010000284.1, on the reverse strand, counting down.
AAAGTCACGGAAGACGTCAACGAACTCAAAATGAATACAGCGATAGCGTCCATGATGACGTTAGTCAACGAACTGACCGCGAACGGCTGTTCCCGCGGCGATATGCGCGTACTGCTGTTGCTGTTAAGCCCGTTCGCGCCGCACATCGTGGAGGAACTGTGGGAGCGGTTAGGATTCGCCGCGAAAACGGGTCATATGGCCTGTCAGGAGGCGTGGCCGCAGTACGACGAGAGCAAGACCGTGTCGAAAACCGTTGACATGGCCGTGCAGGTCAACGGCAAGCTCAAGGGAACAATCACCATGCCCGTCGACAGCGAACAGGACGCGATTGTAGAGGAGGCGCGGAAACTGGAGAAAGTCCAGCGCGCCACCGAGGGCATGAAGCTGTTTAAGACGATACTTGTCAAAAACCGTCTGGTCAACCTGATTGTCAAGCCGCAGTAAGGGCGCGTCGTTATGCGGCGAACGCAGTAAGGGCGCGTTCGCGTAGAGCGGCGGCGCAAGGACGTTTGACGGGTTAGCGCGTAATCGAACCCCTTCCCGAATCCCTGAACGGGGGATTCCGGGGAGGGGTTGCGCGTCCGCGCCGAATTTGTCAAAGAATTGTCAATCTTTGCGCGAAAACAGGGTAAACGGATACCCATTGATAGCGGTCACTTTCATTCCGTAAAGAAAAATTTATCAAAAAAGCCTTGACAAGAACCGTCAAATTCTTTATAATGGCCTCACTAGCCATTGACAGAGCCTTGATGAATTGCGAATCCAGAACCCTCGAGCGGATACGAATCATTGACAAAAGCGATTGACGATGGCCTTCTAGCGTCCGGGACAGGGGACGCTCCGGAGGGAGGGATATAAATGTCTGAGATTCATGTAAAAGACGGCGAGTCCATTGACAGCGCTCTGAAACGTTTTAAACGCAGTTGCGCCAAGGCGGGCGTGATTGCCGAGGTTCGTAAAAGAGAGCATTACGAAAGCCCCAGCGTGAAGCGCCGCAAGAAGTCGGAAGCCGCTCGCAAGAATAAGAAACGCTTCTACTGAGCCGATAAGGACGCTCTTCCCGTCGCGGGAGGGCGTCTTTTTTGCGCCGCGCGCCGCCCGTCCGCCGTCGGTACGCGCAACTTGCCAAGATACGAGGCGCATAAAATTTTCATTCCCCTGTTGCAAGCGGGGGAATTTCGCGTTATAATACCGTCCGCGAAAACGAAACTATCATGAGGAGCGATACCCTTACTATGCGAAACGAACATCTAAGAAATGTCGCCATTATCGCCCATGTCGACCACGGGAAAACGACGCTCGTGGATGAAATGCTCAAACAGGGCGGCGTATACCGGGCCAATCAGGAAGTCGTGGAGCGCGTGATGGACTCCGGCGACCTCGAACGGGAGCGCGGCATTACGATTCTGGCGAAAAACACCGCCGTGCGTTACGGCGACACCAAAATCAACATCGTGGACACGCCGGGCCACGCGGATTTCGGCGGGGAAGTGGAGCGCGTCTTGAAGATGGTCAACGGCGTGATACTGCTGGTGGACGCCGCCGAAGGCCCCATGCCCCAGACGCGTTTCGTACTCTCCCGGGCGTTGGAACTCGGACACCGCGTCATTGTCGTGCTCAACAAGATTGACCGTCCCGACCAGCGCGTGAAGGAGGTCATTGACGAGATTCTGGAATTGCTCATGGACTTGGACGCCACGTCGGAGCAGTTGGACAGCCCCATGTTATTCTGTTCCGGGCGGAATGGCACGGCGTCGTACTCGCCGAACGTGGAAGGGACGGACTTGAAGCCGCTGTTTGAAACGATACTGGAATACATTCCGGCGCCGGAAGCGGATACCGCCGCGCCGTTTCAAATGCTGGTCTCGTCCATTGACTACAACGACTTTGTGGGCCGTATCGCCATAGGCCGCATTGAGCGTGGGACGCTGAAACAAAATATGGAAGTTGTCGTGTGCAACTACCACAACCCGGACGCGGTATCGCGCAAGGCGAAAGCGACGGCGTTGTACGAGTTTGAGGGCTTGGCGCGTAAGCAAGTCGCGTCCGCCGACGCCGGAAACATCATCGCCATGAGCGGCATTCCCGACATTACGATTGGCGATACGATTTGTTCCCCGGACGCCGTGGAGCCGTTGCCGTTCGTGAAAATCTCCGCGCCGACCATGGAAATGACCTTTTCCGTGAATGATTCGCCGTTCGCGGGCAAGGAGGGCAAATATGTCACGTCGCGGCAGATACGGGAGCGGCTTTACCGCGAGACGTTGAAAGATGTCTCCCTACGCGTGACGGACACCGACCGCGAGACGGCGTTCAACGTCGCCGGACGCGGCGAGATGTCGCTGTCGATTCTCATTGAAACCATGAGGCGGGAAGGCTACGAGTTTCAAGTTTCCCCGGCGCGGGTGCTGTACCGTGAAATTGACGGGAAACGCTGTGAGCCGATAGAGCGGTTAGTTGTCGACGTGCCGCAGGACTGCGTAGGGGCGGTTATCGAAAAGCTCGGACAGCGTCGGGCGGACGTGCTGGACATGACGCCCGTCGGAAACCGGATGAAGTTGCAGTTCCTGATTCCGTCGCGGGGCTTATTCGGCTACCGGAACGACTTCCTGACCGACACGCGGGGCGAAGGCATTATGGCGTCGGTGTTCGACAGTTACGCGCCGTATAAGGGCGATTTATCGCGCCGGAACAGCGGTTCGCTGATTTCGTTCGAGACGGGCGAATCGGTGACGTATGGCCTGTTCAACGCGCAGGAGCGCGGAACGCTCTTTATCGGCGCGGGCGTTCCGGTCTACGGCGGCATGATAGTCGGCGTCAGTCCGCGCAGTGAGGACATGACCGTGAACGTCTGCAAGCGCAAGCAGATGACGAATATGAGGGCGTCGGGTTCCGACGAGGCCTTACGGCTTGTTCCGCCGCGTCAGATGAGTTTGGAGCAGTGCCTTGAGTTTCTCGCCGACGACGAACTCTTAGAGGTGACGCCGAAAAGTCTGCGCATGCGTAAGGCGATACTCGACCACGAAAAGCGTATGAAGGCCTTGCACGGGAAAAAATCGTAAAAAAGCGCGGCGCGTCCGGCCCTTGGGAGACTGGACGCGCCTTTATTGGGAAAGAGTGAGTAAACGCTTACAGCTTGCCGCCGGACGTGGCGATACCTTCCACGAACTGTTTCTGGAAAATCACGTAAATGACGACCATGGGCAGTACGGCGAGGGTAGCGGCGGCCATCATCGCGGGGTAGTCGTTGGCGTACTGTCCGACCATCTTCGAGAGCGCGGCGGACAGCGTGGTGGTCAGGGCGTTCGTGTTGACAATCATAGGCCACATGAGGTCCTTGAACGCGAACACGGCGGTGAAAATGCCCAGCGAGACCATTGAGGAGCGGGTCAGCGGCATCATAATCAACAGGAACTGTTGACCGATATTGCAGCCGTCAATGCTTGCGGCCTCCTCCAAGTCACGCGGCAGTCCCTGATAGCCGGTTTTGAGCAGGTACGTGCCGAACGCCGTGACAATACCCGGAAAGACAAGGCCGAATGTCGTGTTGAGCATGCCCATTTTGGAAACCATCAGGTACTGCGGAATGATAAAAATCTGTCCGGGCACCATCATTTGAATGAGCACGAGCGAGAACATGAGCGTCTTGCCGGGAAATTTGAGCCGTCCGAAGGCGTAACCGGCCATTGTCGCGGTGAGGCAGGCGCAGACCACGCGGAAGAAAATCATCAACAGCGTGTTTTTGTAGAGGATAAGGAAGTTATAGGAAACCCAGACGGTACCAAAATTCTCCCAGTGCCAGCCGTTGGCGGGGAAAATGTAGAACGGATTAACGGAAATGGCTTCCTGATTCGTCTTGACAGCCGTCAGAATCATCCACGCGAACGGGACAATCATCACGAACGCCATGAACGTGAGAACGACATACATGATAATTTTATTCAGGCGGTCTCTTGCGCGGGCGCTTTCCATAATGCAATCCCCCTTCCCTTAATTATAGAATACCAGTTTCTTCTCGGCCTTCTGCATAATCACGGTGATAATGAGAATGAACACGAGCAGAACCATGACCAGCGTCGCGCCGTAACCGCGGTTGCCGTTGGTAAACGCGTACTGGTAGAACAGGTACACGACGGACTGCACTTGCTTCAACGCCTGATTCGTCTTGTCCATGACCATGAACATGAGGTCGAACACGGTCAGGGCGCCGATAAGACGGGTCTGGACGATAAAGAACGTGGTGGGACTGAGCAGGGGAATCGTGATATAGAAGAACTGACGGATTCCGGTAGCGCCGTCGATGTCAGCGGCCTCGTAGTAGTCGTGGGGGATTTCCTGTAGGCCGGAGATGAACAGAACCATGTTATAGCCGATAATCGACCATACGCCGATAATGCCGATGGAAATCCACGCGATTTTGGGGTCGTTAATCCAGCCAACTTTGACGTGGAAGAGGTTGTTGAGAAGTCCGAACTGCTGATTGTAGAGCCAGCGCCAGACCATGGCGACGGCGGCGGGGGCGCAGACCATGGGCAGGAAGAAAATGGTACGATAGACGGACGTGCCGGGGAGTTTCTTATTGAGGAACACCGCCAGCACAAGGGCGATAACTACGCCGAAGGGGACTTCAATCAGGGCGTACTTAATCGTATTCCAGAGGGATTGCCACGTTTCCGGGGCTTGCAGAACGGCGGAGTAGTTCGCCAGTCCCACGAAGATATTACCCCGTCCGAAGTCGCCCGTCTTGCAGAGCGATTGCCACACGGTGTTGAAGATGGGGTAGAAGTTCAGGATAATCAACCCCAGCATAGTAGGCGTAATGAACGCCCACGCCCATATTGCCGCGTTTTTTTCCGCGGCGGTCATTTTCTTGGTCAAAGTTGCTCCTCCTCCTTTACGCTATGTAGCTTCCGTTCATTTCAACCCGTTCGCCCCAAGCGGAACGAGACAAGCGCGGGGGAAAGTTTGCGTGGAATGCGAAAAGCGGCGCGAACAGGCCTGACGGACGCGGCGCGGCCCGTTCGCGCTGACGCTGTGCGACAGTTTCCCGCCGCACGGCGTTTTTGATAACGCGTATTCCGCGATAATTACGGAAACGTCACGCGCATTCCGCGACGATTGCGGAAACGTCACGCGTATTCCGCGAGAACCACGGCGAACGCGCAATTATTCGGCGGCGATAGCGGTGTCAATAATGGCCTGCGCGGCGTCGCAAGCGCCAGCCATTACGGATTCGTCAGCGGGATTGAGCCAAGCGGCGAGGAACGCGTCCTGCTGAATCTTGTCTTCCCACACGGTGGTGTTGCGGGTGTAGGGACGGAAATACAGCGTGCCCTCGTCCTCAATGCGGTTGAAGGCGGAAACGTCCATTCCCGGGAAGGCGTTGTTGAACGCGTCGGAAATGCCCGGCATACCGGCCATAGTGACGCCGAGTTCGGCCTGCTTGACTTGTCCGGCCTCATTGCAGAAGTAGGAAATCAGGGAGTAAGCCTCGTCGGGATACTGCGTATTGGCGGCGGCGGCCCAGCCTAAGCCGTTGTAGCAGGACTGACGCTCGCCGGGGTCGCATTCGCCATTGCCGTTGGCGTCGCCGTAGGGCAGGAGCGCCCACTTGTAGTCGTCGTGGCCTTCGGCGGTATAGAAGGAGTTAATCATCCAAGAGCCTTGCGTAATCATGGCGCAGAGGTTGGACTGGAACAGGGAATCGGTACCCGTTTCGGCGACGACGGGCTGAGGCGCGGCGACGGTCAGAATCTTGCGTACCATTTCCATACCGGCCTTGCCTTCGTCGGAGCCGATAGTCGTGCCCTTGTGGTCGTCGGTGATGAGCTGGGCGCCGTAATCGTAAATAAAGTTATACCAGCCGTCCTGATTGTTGGAGGTGTTCATCGCGTAACCATACACGCCGTCAGCGGCGCCGGCCTCGGTGATGGCTTTGGCGGCCTCATAAACGTTGTCCCAGCTCCAATCGTCGGTAGGAGTGTCCACGCCGTACTTGTCGAAAATCGCCTGATTGTAGAGCAGGGCGATGGTGTCATGGTCCTTGGGAATCGCGTACTGCGTACCGTTGGAGTTGTAGAGTTCCACAATGCCGGGATAGTAATTCGCCATGTCGATGTCGGCGTCATTGGCGATATAGTTATCGAGATTGAGCAGGAGGTCGTTCTCCATGTACATCTGCGCGGTGTTGGAGTGCATCCAGAACACGTCGGGCATGGTGCCGCCCTGCGCGCCGGAGCTTAACAGCGTCCAGTAGCTGTCCCACGTGATGACGTTGATGACGACGGGCACGCCGGACTGCGCAGACCATTCGTCGGCGATTTCCTTGAGGCCCGCGAGCTGGTTGTTATCCCAGATGGCGACCTGAAGGGACGCGCCGGAACTGCCGCCGCCGGAACTGGCGTCAGAGGTTTCAGCGGCCTCTTCGCCGTCGTTGGTAGCGGGCGCGGGCGCGGGGGCGCCGCCGCCGCCGCAAGCGGCTAACGACGCCGCCAGCATGAGCGCCATGACAAGAGCTAAAAACTTCCTGATTTTCATACGCTTCCTCCTTGATGATTTGACGCCCTAGGCGTTTGCATTGACGCCGGACGCCTTGCTTGTCTGCCTTAAGTTGGTGACTTGCTTTTCATCCGCGCCCCGCGCAGAGCGTGAACCGTAAGCGCGGGGGAAACCGGAACCGCCGGACGAATGCGCCGCGTAAGGTCAACCCGCGACGGCGGCCCCTGCGCGAAAGTAAAGAACGCGCTACTGTGCAGTTTATCGCAAGAGGGAATTTTGTTGTATGGGGTAATGTTACGTTTTTATGGAATTGTGTCATTATTTCCGTTTGCGTACTGGATATATTGTGAAATATGTTCAAAAAATGCGAATTTTTTTGTAGGCGGCGCGGACGGCGCGAAGGCGTAAAACGAATAAAATTCATTACGGCTTTGCATGTCCGGCGCGAGTTTCCGTCCGCGCTGTCCGTCGGGCGACGGCGACGCCCTATCCGGCGTAACGGCGACACTCTCCCCGGTATAACGGCGACGCCCCATCCGGTACGCGGAAAAGAGGTTGTCGCGCTTAGATGAGGGCTTTTTTATTCCGTGGCGACGCCGAATTTACGCGTTTCGACGGGAAAAGTCACGCGAAATGTCTTGTATTTTCCGGCGCGAGCTGGTATAATATGCGCGATTTTCCGCGCCGTCGGGCGCAGTCAGGAGAATGGACGTGTTCGGCTACTTACAAACTCTCTTCCAATCGCTGGATTATGACAGAATCATGTCGACGTTATCCCGCGTCGGGGCGGTGGTCTTATGCCTGAGCGTACACGAGACGGCGCACGGTCTCGCGGCGCTGGCGCTCGGCGACCCTACCGCGAAAAATCTTCACAGACTGTCGTTGAATCCCCTGCGGCATATCGACTGGCTGGGCTTGGCGATGATGTTCACAGCGGGGTTCGGATGGGCGAAGCCGGTGCCCATAGACCCGCGCTATTTCCGTAATCCGAAATGGGGCATGGCGCTGACGGCCTTAGCGGGGCCGGGTTCTAATTTCATACTGGCGGCGGCGTGCATGTTACTGGTTCGCGCCTCGATTGCCACGATACCGAATCCGACGCTGATAGAGTTTCTGCTTTACTCGGTGGCGCCGTTGTCGATAGGCTTAGGCGTGTTCAATCTGATACCGTTCCCGCCGCTGGACGGCTCCAAGGTACTGGCGGCGTTTTTCCCCGACTGGCTCTATATCCGCTGGATGAGATACGAGCGTTTCGGTACGCTGATACTGTTCTTTGTGTTCGTGTCGGGTTTGGACGGGAATTTTGTCAGCCGCGTGATGTACTGGATTTACGTCCGTATGGCGACCGTATTTTTGCCGATATAAGATGATACGTAAGCCTGCCCCCGAAAAATACGAGGGACTTTTCGGAACTCGAAAACGTTGTGAGGACAGTTTTCCCGTCCCTGAAAGGGAAGGGGGACAGGGGGAAGGGTTTCAAATAGCGGAAAGGGCGGAAAGAATGGAAAGTCCGGTATTCAAACTTGAAAAAGTCGTGCGGACGCGCTCGGAGGAAATGCAGGATTTTGAAGGCCCGTTAGACCTGATACTGTTTCTCCTGAGCCGGAACAAGATGGAGATTCAGGATATATCCATATCGCTGATTTGCGACCAGTACCTTGCTTGGATTGCGAAGCGTCAGAGCATGGACTTGGAGGTAGCGAGCGAGTTTATCACGATGGCGTCTCAACTGATGTACATTAAGTCAAGAATGCTCTTATCGGTGGAGGACGAGGAGGCGCGCACGGAGATGGACGCGCTGATAGAATCGCTGGAGGAGCGCAAGCGGAACGAGAGTTACGCGAAAATTAAGGAAATGGCGGCGCGGTTAGGGCCTTTAGGGGAGTTCGGACGCAATATCGTGACGCGTGACCCGGAGCCGCTGGAACATGGGAAGGTGTACGAGTACAACCAGCGTCTGACGGATTTGTCGGCGGCGCTGGCGGAGTTGCGGAGCCGTTCGACGCGCTCGTTACCGTCGCCGGAAGCGGCGTTCCGGGAGATTGCCCAGCATGAGCCGTATCCGGTGGAGACGAAAGCCGAGGAGATTTTGCGCCGTCTGAAAGAGGAAGGGACGCTGAAATTTTTCAAGGTATTTTTCGGGTGCCGGAGCCGGAGCGAGATTGTCGCCACGTTCTTGGCGGTACTCGAACTTTGCCGGCGCACGATGTTGCGCTTGTTCGGGCCGCCGTCGGATTATTCCATGGAGGCCGTTGACGGCGAGAGCGTCCCGGAGGCGCCGGAGGAACAGCCGGAGGCCGTGCCGGAGTTCGGGCCGCGCCGGGGGTTACGCCGTCGGCGTCGTCAGGAGCGCGCCGCCGCAAGTCCCGCGCAGTAACCGCGACGAAAATCGCGCAGTAACCGCGCCGAAAATCGTACAGTAATTGCGCGGAAATCGTAAGGAGGCGGACGCATGGAGCATACGGACAGCCGGGAATTGGAATCAGCCGTGGAGGGCATTCTGTTCGCTTCCGGGGAGCCGGTACAGACGGAGCGTATCTGTCTGGCGTTATCGCTGGAACGGGAGGAAGTCGAAGGCGCTCTGCGCCGTCTGCGGGACTATTACGCCTTTGAGCGGCGCGGCATACGCCTATTGCAACTGGAAGACCGCTGGCAGTTGTGCTCGTCGCCCGACCACGCGGAGGTTATCCGCAAGGCGTTCGAGATACGCAAGCCCGCGAAACTCAGTCAGCCCGCGTTGGAGGCGCTGACGATAATCGCGTACTATCAGC
>JAFSOM010000283.1 GCA_017447005.1 Oscillibacter sp. | reverse complement strand
GTAGTCGGCGACCTGTTCGGAAAGTTCCATACGCTCCAAAAAGAGCTTTAAAATTTGTCCGTCCACGCTGTCAATGCGTTCGCGGATGTCTTGCAGTTCCATGGCGGTTTCCTCCGGCGATAATAGTATAAAGTCACTGAACGTCCGGCCCGTTTTCGAGCGCGACATCCAGCAGGACGGCGGCGGTGACAGCTTCCACGACAGGCGCGGCCCGGTGCGCTACGCAGGGGTCATGGCGTCCGGGAATCGTCAGTTCGACCTCCTGACGCGTTCGCAGATTTACGCTCCGTTGCGGACGGGCGACGGACGGCGTGGGCTTGAACGCGGCGCGTAACACTAAGGGCATACCGTTCGTAATGCCGCCGAGTATGCCGCCGCTGTGATTGCTCGTCGTGACGACGCGCCCCTGTTCGACGGCGAACGGGTCATTGTTTTCGGAACCGCGCAGGGCGGACGCCGTAAAGCCCGCGCCAAATTCCACGCCCTTGACCGCGGGAATCCCGAATATCGCCGCCGCGAGACGGCTTTCCATGCCCTCGAACATCGGGCCGCCCCATCCGGCGGGAATCCCGATAGCGGCGCATTCCACGACGCCCCCCACGGAATCCGATTCCGCACGCGCCTTTGCAATCGCGTCTTGCATACGCTCCCCGGCGCGGTCGTTGAGTACGGGAAACGCTTTCGCGGCGAGCGCGTCAAAGAGTTCTTTCGCGGGGCGGAGCGGGAAAGCGTCGTCGGCGACGCCCGCCACGCTTGACAAATGCGCCCCGATATGGATTCCGCGCCGCGCCAGAATTTGTTTCGCAATCCCCCCGGCGATACATAACGGCGCGGTGAGGCGTCCGGAAAAATGTCCGCCGCCGCGCATGTCCGCCGCGCCGCCCCACTTCACGAACGCCGTATAATCCGCGTGACCGGGCCGGGGCGTATCGCGCAACGCGTCGTAGTCGCCGGAACGCTGGTCGGCGTTCTCGATAACGGCCATGAGCGGGAAACCGTTGGTCACGCCGTCGCGCAGTCCGGACAGGAAGCGCGGCGCGTCGGATTCCTTCCGGGCCGTGGAGAGCGCGTTTTGTCCGGGCCGCCGACGGTTCAAGAAGCGTTGCAGTTCGTCGGCGTTAATCGGTTCCCCGGCGGGCAGACCGTCGATGAGTACGCCAATCGCGGCGCCGTGCGATTCCCCGAATACCGACACGCGCAACAGTTTTCCAAACTCAGAGGACATCAAACTTTCCCTCCCGGATAGGCGGATTCAAAGAATACGAATTTCCCCGCCCAAAGATTGATACTGTTCCCAGAAATCGGGGTAGGACTTGCGCACGGCGTCGGCCCCGGTAATCGTGACGCCTTCCGCGCATACGGACGCCGCCACCGCCGCCGCCATCACGATTCTATGGTCATTCGCGCCGTCCGCGACGCCCCCGCGCAATGTCCCGCCCGTGACGTTGAGGAAATCGGCGCCTTCCTCCGTATCAATCCCGAACGCCCGTAACATCCGGGCCACGGTGGATAAGCGGTCGCTTTCCTTCATGCGCAGGCGTCCGGCGTTGACGAAGCGCGTCAGGCCGTGACGCACGGCGGACATCACCGCAAGCGGCGGCAGTAAGTCGGGACAGTCGGACATATCCAGCGAGAGTTCGCCGTCGCGCCGCATTCGTTCGCAGAGGGACGCGATAATCTTATCGCCTTGCGCGGAATCCGGATTCAAGCCTTGTATGTCGACATCCGCGCCGAGAAAGTTGGCGGCGTACCAGAACGCGGCCTGTGACCAGTCAGTTTCCACGGCGGCGCGGAAAGCGCGGTAAGGTTGCGGACGCACAACAAAGCGGTTTGCGTCAGCGCCGATACGGTTTTCGCCTACGCCGAAGCGGTTGCCGTCCGCGTCGATACGCACTCCCGCCAGCGACAGCGCGTCAAGCGTCATTTGAACATACGGCGCGGACTGTAACGGCGTCACGCTTTCCAGTACGGATTCCCCGTCGAGCAGGGGCAGGGCGAAGAGCAAGCCCGTAAAGAACTGACTGGACACGTCCCCGGGCAAGCGGTACCGTCCCGGCGTCAGCGTTCCGCGCACGGTCAAGGCGTTTCCGTTGCGTTCATAGGAGATTCCCTTTTCGTCAAAGAGCGTCCAATAGGGCGTTAGCGGACGTTCCATCAGGCGACCGTGACCCGTAAAGACGCCGCCGCCCGTGATAGCGAGGGCAATGGGAATCATAAAGCGGAGCGTGGAGCCGGATTCGCCGCAGTCAAAACGCGGCAGAGCTTGTTCGGACAAGTTATCGGGCGTCCGGGGAGAGGCCGCGAGCCGCGTAACCACTTGTTTATACATCTTGAACAGCGCCGGATTCGCGCCGATTCCCGTGACGCGATAGGCGTTGTTCCGTACATCCCACGACGCGCCCAGCGCCGCGAGACAGCGTAACGTAGCCTCAATATCTTCCGACGACGCGACGACTTCCGCGTTTCCCGACGGCGCGACGGCTTGCGCCTTTCCCGACGGCGCGACGCCCTCAATCACGCTCTCTCCCGACGCGAGCGCGGCGGCAATCAGCAGACGGTGCGCCATGGACTTACTCCCCGGCGGCGTCACGCTTCCCGATAACCGGCGCGGCGTGATTCTTACATTCATAATCCGGCCTCAATCACGGCGCGCAGTTCGGCGACCGGAACCGTTTTCAGTTCGCAGTGACCGATACGGCGCGGAATCACAAGGGTTATCGTATCGCCGGAGCGTTTCTTATCGGCGGAGGCGGCGTCGGCGAGTTCGGACGCGGCGAAATCGCTGTCAACGGGCAACTGATGTCGCGCAAGACAGCGCGTGACGCGTCCGGCTATCGGCTCGTCCGTCCATCCGAGGCGTTCGGCGGCGCGTGCGATAATCGCTATACCCGCCGCGACCGCGTGACCGTGCGGAATCGCGTACTGACTACACCTTTCGATAGCGTGTCCGACGGTGTGCCCGAGGTTTAACAGCCGACGCTCGTTCTGTTCGCGCTCGTCCCGCTCCACGACGCCCGCTTTGTACGCGATACAACGGGCGATAATCTCTTCCGGGCTGACGTTGAGCGCGTCCCGCTCGAACAGCGCGAACAGACTTTCGTCGGAGAGAATACCCGTTTTAATCGCTTCGGCGGCGCCGTCGGCGAATACGTCGGCGGGGAGAGACTGTAAACAATCCGTGTCGCAGAGCACGGCGGACGGTTGTAGAAACGCGCCCGCGAGATTCTTTCCGGCTTTCAGGTCAATCGCGGTTTTGCCGCCTACGGAGCTGTCGACCGCCGCCAAAAGCGTGGTAGGCAGTTGCGCGTAACGCACGCCGCGCAGATACGTGGCGGCGGCGAATCCGGCCATATCGCCCGTGACGCCGCCGCCCAGCGCGATGACGCTGTCGGTACGGGTCAGGCGTTCGTCGGCGAGAAACTCCAGAATCCCGGAGAGCGTGTCGAAATTTTTAGACGTTTCCCCGGCGGAAAAGATATGGGAACAGACGGTGAAACCCGCGCTTTGCAGACTTTCCCGCACGGCGGACAGGTACAGCGGCGCGACCGTACTGTCGGTGACGACGGCGGTTTTTTGTCCGGGGAGCGCCTCGCGGAGAAGTCCGCCGCATTGCCGGAGCAGTCCGGCGCCGATTTGTACGGAATAAGCGGGGCTTGTATGGACGGTGATAGAGCGCATAAGCGTTCCCTCCTGTCGCTACGGAGATTCGCGGCGCGGAATCAGTTCCCGCCCGCTGTGGCTTTCTTTTCGCGTCCGTCTTTGAGCAACGCGATGAGCGTGTCGGCGTCCTTGTCTTTCAGGGCCGCGGCGTACTCCTGCAAACGCGCAATCAGAATGTCAAGCTCCTCCGTGAGATAATCCGCGTTGTCGAGAAACAGTTCCGTCCACATCTCTTCGTCCAGACGGGCGACGCGGGTCATATCGCGGAAACTTCCGGCGGAGAAGCCGCGCCGTTTCTGCGCCGTCGGCGACTTGACATAAGCGCTCGAAACGATGTGCGCCAACTGCGACGTGTACGCAATAATGCTGTCATGCTCGTCGGGCGTGGAAAACGTAATCCCGGCGAAACCAATGTCCGTGAAGAAGTTTTTCAGCGTTTCGAGGTGGGAAGCGTCGGCGCGTTCGTCGGGCGTGAGAATCATGTAGGCGTCGACAAACAAATCGCTGGCGGAGGCGGTAAAGCCGCTGCGTTCGCGTCCGGCCATGGGATGTCCGCCGATATACGTAAAGCCGCATTTCCGGGCGATAGGCGCGATACGCTCGCAAACGCCGCGCTTGACGCCGCATAAGTCCACGACAATCGCCCGCGTCGAAATCATGCGGGCGTGGGTCTCCACCCATGTCACGGCGTCTTTCGGACGGATTGCCAACAGGATTAAATCGCACCACGGCAAATTATGTTCGTTGAGCGGGCCGTCAATCGCGCCGCTCATGCGGGCCATGGTCATGGTCTCGGATTCCTTGTCGATTCCGTACACGGTGTGTCCGGTACGGTCTTTCGCGCTTTTCGCCATGGAGCCGCCGATTAGCCCAAGTCCTACAATGCCTACTGTCATGACAGTTTACCTCCAATTTATTTTACGCGGACGGGGATTCCCGTCAGGGGCGTTGGAATGCAATATCATTTACTGGGAACGTTTGCGCCCCGCCTTTGAAAGGGAAAAGCGTTATAAAACTTTTCCCCTCATCCGTCACGGCTTACGCCGTGACACCTTCCCCCCAAGGGGGGAAGGCTTTTGCCGCAACCTTGCAAGGCTTCAAAGATTACGCTAACAAGTCTGGCCTTCCCCCGGTAACGGGGGAAGGTGGCGCGCAGCGCCGGATGAGGGCAAGTTTTCTCCCCCTCTGTCACTTCGTGACATCTCCCCCAAAGGGGGGCGACGAAAGCGGTTCATCCGCACAGGTCGAGATTCTTTCGTTTACAGGGCCTTGACGGTTTCATGGATTTTGAGGAGTTTCGCCGCGACGCGGTCAAACTCTTCGGGCTTGAGCGACTGCGGCCCGTCGCAAAGCGCGTGGGCGGGGTCGTTATGGACTTCAATCAGCACGCCGTCGGCGCCCGTCGCCACGGCCCCGCACGCCATCGGCTCCACAAGCCAACTCTTCCCCGTCGCGTGACTGGGGTCAATCACTATCGGCAAATGCGTCAGCCGACGCAAAACCGGAATGCAAGACAAGTCCAGCGTGTTCCGGGTGTACGTCTCAAACGTGCGGATACCGCGCTCGCACAGTATCACGTTCTCGTTGCCGCCCGACATGACATACTCCGCGCTCATCAGCCATTCTTCATAAGTCGCCGCCATGCCGCGCTTAATCATCACGGGCTTTTCCTGATGTCCCACGGCTTTGAGCAGGTCAAAGTTCTGCATGTTCCGCGCCCCGATTTGTATCACGTCCACGTCCTTGAAGAGCGGGAGTTGGCTTAAATCCATCAGTTCCGTGACAATGGGAAGGCCGGTTTCCTGTCGGGCGACTTTCAGAAATTCGAGGCCGCGTTCGCCGAGGCCCTGAAAGGAGTACGGCGACGTGCGGGGCTTGAACGCGCCGCCGCGTAACATCGTCGCGCCGCTGGCCTTTACCGCCTTGGCGATTCCCACAATTTGCGCCTCCGATTCCACGGAGCACGGCCCCGCCATAATCGTAAGCGTATCGCCGCCGATTTGCGTGTTGCCGACGGGAATCTCGCTGTCGGCGGGGTGGAATTTGCGGTTCGCGTTCTTGAACGGCTCCTGTATGCGCTTGACATCCTCCACAATGTCCAGCGCGGCGATGAGGTCCATATCCAGTTGCGAGGTATCGCCCACGAGGCCCAGAATGGTATGATTTTCCCCGGCGCTGGTGTGGATGGAGATACCTTTCTCTTTGAGCCACGCAATCAGGCTTTCGAGTTGTTCGGCGTTCGGATTTTGTTTCAGTACGACAATCACAGGGGTTTACGTCTCCTTTCATGAGAAAAAGCCCCGCAGCCGACGGGCCGCAGGGCTTGACAGACGGGTTATGATGGGTTCCGCCGTCTCTCCACGCGCTCAGGCCATACCGATATAAGCCTTACCCGTAAAGAAGGTAAAGCGGAAAAAGCGGTATTCCCCG
>JAFSOM010000282.1 GCA_017447005.1 Oscillibacter sp. | reverse complement strand
GAACGCTTTGTTCAACACAATGACCCGTTCCGTCGTCCGTCCCGACGCGCGCAGATTTTCCAATACGCAATCCGCTTTCTTTCCCAACTCGTGATAATACGTCCGGCTGATATCAAAGCGTTCCCCCGCAATCCCATAGGGAATCCCCATCATGGACGCCGACCCGATTCCCAGACGTTCCTTTTCTGTAAATTTGCCTTTTCCCTTCGGACGCTCCTTGTATTCAGCGTTGAAACGTGTTATCATCGTTACTGTAAGACATGACGCGCTCCTTTCCTGCGGCATACTGTTTCTTCCACAGTCTCAGTATACCACATTTGGAGCCGTCATGCCTTACTTTTTGTTCGTCTCTTTTGGGACACGCCTAAAAACTTGCGAATTTTCCACGAAAACTTCCCGTGATTGCGCCAAAGATTCAACGATTAGCCCTTCTCCCGGAATGGGGGAAGGCGGCGCGCAGCGCCGGATGAGGGCGAATTTGATGTAGCTTAACGCCTATGCCACTGAAAGGGGGGATTTAGGGAGGTATCACACGGCTTCTCCGGTATCGAGGGCGGGCCAGCGCACCGTAAACACCGCGCCGCCCAAGAAACGGTTGTCCGCCTCCACGCTTCCGCCCCTGCGCGTAACCGTATCGCTGACAATCGACAGGCCCAAGCCCGTACCGCCGGCGGCGCGGGAGCGCGCTTTGTCCACGCGGTAGAATCGCTGGAAAATGCGCGGCAAATCGTCTTCCGGAATGCCGCTTCCGTTGTCCTCCACCTTTAATATGACTTCCGCGTTTTCGCGCCGCAACGTCACTTGTACCGCGCCGCCGGGGGGCGTGTACTTCACCGCGTTGTCTATCAGGTTATAGAACACCTGATAAATTTCGTCCTTCGTGCCGGACACGACGCACTTTCCCTCCGCGTGATAGGTCAAGTCAATCCCCTTTTCCTGCGCTACCAGCGACATCATCCGCATGACCTGTTCGAGTACGGGCAACATCTCCACGGGCGCGGGGGCGTCAAGTATGCCGCTGTCAAGACGCGTCAGGCGTAACAAGTCCTCCGTGATACGGCTCAAGCGGTCGGCCTCCGCGCCAATGTCGGACACAAATTCGCGGGTCGTCTCCATGTCGATAGTCTCCGTCTGTAGGATGGAATCCGACAACAGACGAATCGCCGCCAAGGGCGTTTTCAGTTCGTGGGACGCGTCAGAGACAAAACGCCGCCGGGCGTTTTCGGTCGTCTGCAGGCGGTCGGTCAGACTGTTGAACTCCTGCCCGATTTGCGCGATTTCGTCCCGTCCGAAAATCCGCGCCCGGTGACTGTACGCGCCCTCCCGCACTTCCCGAATCGCCGTCAACAGCGCGTTGATTTTCCGCGCCAGCATGGCCGACAACAGTAAACTCAACGTCAGAACGCCGATTCCCGTCGCGGCGGAAATGCGCATGAGGTTCGACTGCAAGCCTTCCAGTAAGGCGGCCTGCGTGCGGTCGTACTCGTAGGCGTACACGGCGCCGATAATCTGATTCTGATAGAGTACGGGCGCGGCGGCGCGGCTCCGGAACGCGCCTTTCTCATAGATACAACTAAAGGCGTCGTTGCCCGATAAGGCCAGTACAAGTTCCGTATAGAACACGTAATTGTCGAGCGCGTCGCGGGTTTCGCGGGTGTCGTATAGAATGCGTCCGGCGGCGTTGGAAACAAGAATCCGGCTCTGTCCGCTCTCCTCCGCCGCAAGCATGGCCGCCGATACGTTTTCCTCGTTCAGATGGTCAAGGCCTGACAGCGACGATACCAGTACCGACACCGCCGACATCATGGAACTTTCCTTCGAGCGGAACACCATATTTTCCGACACCAACAGCGGATACGTGTTGAGCAGAACCAGTACCGCCGCGATAATCAGGATGTACGACACGCCGAACTGCACTTGCAGACTGTCCCAAAAGCGTTTGCGGCTGCGCGGACGTTTCCGGTACGGGCGACGCGGACGCTTCCGCGCTTCCGTCCGGGGACGCCGCGCAAAGGGCGTTTCGTCTCCGGAAAGCGGGGGCGTTCCGCGTCCAAAAAATAAGGGCTTTCTAGGCCTTGAAATAGTAGCCCACCCCCCACTTTGTCATGATGTGTTCCGGCGACGCGGGATTTTCTTCCAGCTTCTCCCGCAGACGCCGGATGTGCACGTCCACGGTACGAAAGTCCCCGGCGTAATTGTAGCCCCAGACCACGTTCATGAGGTTTTCGCGGCTGTAGACCCGGCGCGGATTCTTCATCAGCAGTTCGATGAGGTCGTATTCTTTCGCGGTCAAGTCGATTGTCCGCCCGTCGCGTATCGCCACGCGCTCTTCGGTGTTCAGGGAGAGGTTTCCCGCCGTCAGTACGGCGCTCCGCGCCCGCTGTACGCCCGCGGCGCGGCGCAGTAACGCCCGGACACGCGCTTTCAGTTCCAGCAGATTAAACGGTTTGGTCAAGTAATCGTCCGCGCCGCACTCGAACCCCATCAGCTTGTCGCTGTCCTCGCTCTTCGCCGTGAGCATGATAATCGGCACGTTGGAGAACTCGCGGATTCTCATGCACGCTTCGCGCCCGTCCAACTCCGGCATCATCACGTCAAGGATAATCAAATCATAGCCGACATCCCGCGCCAGTTCGACCGCCGCCGCGCCGTCATACGCGCATTCCACCGTGTAGCCCTCGTTTTCCAGATTGAACTTGATACCCTTGACAAGCGTCCGTTCGTCGTCGACCACCAGAATTTTCATAGGCCTCACCTCCCGCGTGATGTTCCCGGATTGACAGACATTGCCGCGAAACGCGTTTTTAACCCCTCCCCCTGTCCAATGTCATTAACTTAGAGCGTTCG
>JAFSOM010000281.1 GCA_017447005.1 Oscillibacter sp. | reverse complement strand
GGCGTGACGTTTGCCGTAGAGCGCCGCGCCGAACGCGCCCATTAATCCGGCGATGTCGGGGCGTATCACGTCCACGCCCATTTCCTGTTCAAAGGCGCGTAACACGGCCTCATTGTAGAACGTGCCGCCCTGTACGACGATACGCCGCCCGAGTTCCTCCGCCGATGAACAGCGAATCACCTTGTAGAGCGCGTTCTTTACGACGGAAATCGACAATCCCGCCGAAATATTTTCAATCGTGGCGCCGTCCTTCTGGGCCTGCTTTACGCTGGAGTTCATGAACACCGTGCAACGGCTTCCGAGGTCGACGGGACGCTTTGCGAACAGTCCAAGCCGCGCAAATTCCCGCACGTCGTAGCCTAAGGCCTGCGCAAACGTCTGCAGAAAACTTCCGCAACCCGAGGAGCACGCCTCATTGAGAAAGATGTCGCTGATGGCGCCGTCCTCAATCTTGAAACATTTCATATCCTGTCCGCCGATGTCGATGATAAAATCCACGTCGGGGAGAAAATGTTTCGCGGCGGTGAAGTGGGCGACCGTCTCCACGACGCCGTAATCCGCGTGAAACGCGTGCTGGGCGAGTTCCTCCCCGTAGCCGGTGGTCGTCACGGACGCCACTTGCATATGCGGGTGATTGCTGTACACGGCTTCCAGCGTCTGACGTATCAGCGGCACGGGGTTTCCTAAATTCGGCTGATAGTTCGTGAACAACAGTTTTCCGTCGTCGTCAATCACGGCAAGTTTGACGGTCGTGGAACCGGAGTCAATGCCGATATGGACGCGTCCGGCGAAGTCCGGCCCGAAGTCGGCGCGGGGTACGGCGGCTTTCGCGTGACGCGCCCGGAACGCTTCCAGCTCCGCGCCGTCGTTGAACAGCGGCGGTTGACTGCGGTACGTCTCCGCCGCGCCGCGTTGCGCCAACTGGTCCGCCACTTCCATGAGGTCAAATTCTTGGTCAGCGTAGAACGCCGCGCCCATGGCCACGAATAACAGGCTTTGTTCCGGACAAGTCCCGCGCACGTGTAACGTCTGGTCAAAGCTCTGGCGCAAAACCTTGTTAAACGTCAGCGGGCCGCCTAAATACAGGATGTTGCCTTGAATCGGGCGTCCCTGCGCAAGTCCGGCGATAGTCTGGTTGACCACCGCCTGATAAATGCTCGCGGCGATGTCCTCCGCCCGGGCGCCCTGATTAATCAGCGGCTGCACGTCGCTTTTGGCGAACACGCCGCAACGCGACGCGATAGTGTACGTCCGCGTGGCGTGACTTGCGGCCTCGTCCATTTCGTCGGCGGAGAGTTTCAGAAGCGTCGCCATCTGGTCAATGAACGCGCCCGTGCCGCCCGCGCATGAGCCGTTCATGCGGACTTCCGTCCCGTTGGTCAGAAACAGGATTTTCGCGTCCTCCCCGCCCAACTCAATCACGACATCCGTGCCGGGGGCCAGACGGTTCGCCGCTATCCGCGTGGCGAACACCTCCTGCACGAACGGAACTTTCACGCTGTCCGCCATGCCCATTCCGGCGGAACCGGAGATAGCCAGCGTCGCCCGCGGGCCGATATTCCGCGCAATCCGGCGTAAAAGCTCCTCCGCCTTCTCCAATATGTGGCTGTAGTGCCGCTCATAGGTACTGTAGAGCGCCTGTTCCCGCTCATCCAAAACGACGCATTTGATAGTAGTAGAGCCTACGTCAAGACCGATTTTCACATTTTCTCCTCCTTTTGGGCCTTCCCCGCGCAAGGAAATTCCCCGCCCTCCGGCGGTTCGCCCGCGCCGTATGGGAATTTTACTTTTCATCCGCCGCTATCATACACTCTTTTTCCAAAATACGCAATCAAAATTACAAGCCAGATTTGTAAAATAAATGTGAATTGCCCTGACGGAACGTCTTTTATTGATACATTTGCCGCAAAATATAAAATTTTCGCGGGATTTCCGAAAAATCCGGTCATCCCGCGAATAAAAACGGCGATTTGGAATGTTGTCCGCGTCTGACGGACGGCATACGCGTCAAACGTCGCGCCGCGCCCGGCGGACAGGGGAGGCGTCAGGCTTTGGCCTGTCCGTAGTAGGCGTTGGGGCCGTGCTTGCGGCTGAAGTGCTTTTCGAGAATGCACTGCGGCGCGGGGGCCACTTTGGGGTTAATGCTTTCGGTGAAGAGGCTCATTTTGGCGACTTCTTCCAGTACGACCGAGTGGTAGACGGCCTGCGCCGCATCCTTCCCCCACGTAAACGGGCCATGGTTGCGGCAAATCACCGCCGGGACGTATACCGGATTGATTCCACGCGTACGGAACGTCTCCACGATAACGTTGCCCGTATTGGCTTCGTAGTCCTCCTCAATCTCCTCCGGCGTCAGGTTGCGGGCGCACGGAATGGGGCCGTAGAAGTAGTCGGCGTGGGTGGTGCCATAGGCGGGAATATCGCGTCCGGCCTGCGCCCAGCTTACCGCGTAGGGACTGTGCGTGTGGACGATTCCGCCGATTTCAGGCCACGTCTTGTAGAGAATCAGGTGCGTTTTCGTGTCGGACGACGGATTCAGCGTGCCCTCGACGCGGTTGCCCTCCAAGTCCATGACGACCAAATCCTCCGGCTTGAGTTCGTCGTACTCCACGCCCGACGGCTTGATGACGAACAGGCCCTTTTCGCGGTCAATGCCGCTCACGTTGCCCCAAGTGTACGTGACCAGATTCCGCCGGGGCAGTTCCATATTGGCTTCGTAAACTTCCTGTTTGAGCTTTTCCAGCATGACAAATTCCTCCCTGTTCTTTCTAATGTCATTAACTTAGGCGTTTGCAAAACCCCTCCCCCTGTCCCCCTCCCCTTTCAGGGGCGGGGGAACGAATCTTGAAAGCGCTTGCAAATTCCGGTAAGTCCTCCCTGAAGGGGGGAGTTAGGGGGGGCTGCGTAAAGTCAATG